>NZ_JBOZGJ010000018.1:0-41540 GCF_050846835.1 Exiguobacterium sp. TDN 0502
CGAAGCTTGCGCTTCATTCGTTTTTGTATTCCGTAGAATACGATTTTTGCCTCATCGTTCAGTTTTCAAAGTTCGTCGTGTCGTTTTCAGCGACTTTAATATCTTAACAAGTTATCAACTCGATTGTCAACAACTTTTTTGATATTTATTTTTGTGTGTCGCGACCATTCGCGGCACAAGAAGTAATATACCATGGCTTTTTGAATCGTACAAGCATTTTATTAGAAAAACATTTAAAAACTTTTATTTACCCGTTTTTCAACTTGTTTATTCCTGTGTTAATTTCAAAAAGAACGCTCCGTTTCTTCTATAAGGTATAGGAGAAACGGAGCTCTACTCATTAATTTTGTTGGTGACGCATCGTTGGGAAGAGTAAGACATCACGAATCGATGGCGCATTCGTCAACAACATGACGAGACGATCGATCCCGATTCCAAGGCCACCCGTTGGCGGCATACCGTACTCAAGTGCTTCGATGAAGTCTGTATCCATTTCATGTGCTTCGTCGTTTCCTGCTTCTTTTTCAACGAGTTGAGCTTCGAACCGTTCACGTTGATCGATTGGATCGTTCAATTCCGTGAAGGCATTCGCATGTTCACGACGGACGATGAATAACTCGAAGCGATCCGTAAAGCGTGGATCCTCTGGATTTTTCTTCGCTAATGGAGATACTTCAACAGGATGACCATAGACGAATGTTGGCTGAACGAGTGTTTCTTCTACTTTTTGCTCGAAGAATTCATTTAGAATGTGTCCTGTCGTCATATGCGACTGGACTTCTACACCGTGCTCATGTGCAAGTTCGAGAGCACGTTCGTTTGAAATCTGTTCATAGAAGTCGACACCTGTCGCTTCTTTAACGAGATCAACCATGTGCGCCCGTTTCCAACCGACCGATAGATCGATGACGTCTTCTCCGTACGTGACTTGTGTCGTACCGAGTACTTCTTGCGCGACGTGTGCAATCAGGTTCTCTGTTAAGTTCATGATGTCTTTATAATCCGCATACGCTTCATAGAGTTCGATCATCGTGAATTCCGGGTTATGACGCGTCGAGATTCCTTCATTACGGAATACGCGACCGATTTCGTAGACTTTCTCAAGTCCACCGACAATCAAACGCTTCAAGTGAAGTTCAATCGCAATCCGCATGTAAAGCGTCATGTCGAGTGCATTATGATGCGTGATGAATGGACGAGCCGATGCGCCGCCCGCAATCGTGTGCAACATTGGTGTTTCGACTTCCAAGTATCCGAGGTTATCGAGATATTGACGGATTCCACGAATAACTTTACTGCGTGCGATGAATGTCTCACGCGATTCTTGGTTCGTGATGAGATCGAGGTAACGCTGACGGTAACGTTGTTCGATATCTTTTAATCCGTGATATTTATCCGGAAGCGGACGTAGTGCTTTTGTTAACAATGTAAAGGCTGTGACGTGAACAGAGAGTTCCCCGACATTCGTCTTGAACACGTATCCTTGAATTCCGACGATATCACCTAAGTCACATGTCTTATAGATCTCATACGCCTCTTCACCGACATCATCTTTACGGACGTATAACTGAATTTGACCTTGTACATCCTGAACGTTCGTAAAGCCGACCTTCCCTTTACGACGTGTCGTCATGACACGACCAGCAATGGCTACTTCCGGTTTCAATTCAGCTAGCTCTTCTTTTGTATGTTCACCAAACGAGGCACGAATGCTCGCGGTATCCGTCGAACGTTCAAAACGTGCGCCGAATGGATCGAGACCTTGGTCACGCATGGCGTTCATCTTACCGAGACGCACCTGCATTTGATCGTTCATTTCCATATCCTGACTCACTGTCTTCACTCCTTTTAATAATGGTTCACGACGATTCTCTCGACTAAAAAGCTGCCGGAATGACCGACAGCCCTTTCAGAAAACCGATACGCTCATCTTCAATGCAACTAGCGTACCACAAAACGACTCTGTCCGACTATACTTTACCTGTCAGGCATATGCTGCGTCCTCTTCGAGTGCTTGTAAGTACTGCTGTAAGAGTTCAACGAGTCCATCGTGCGTTTCAATATTGAATAACGCGTTGCGAACACGACCGTTCCCTTTCATTCCTTTTAAGTACCAGGCGACGTGTGTCCGCATTTCGCGTACTGCCAGTTCTTCTCCTTTTAAAGCGACTAAACGCGCTGCATGGAGAAGACAGATATCAATCTTCTCACGCGCCGTCGGTTCTGCCGGAAGCGTTCCGGATTCAAGGTACTGGATCGTCTGATACAACATCCATGGATTCCCGAGCGCTGCCCGTCCGATCATGACACCGTCGACGCCGATCTCATCAATCATCCGTTTGGCATCCTGCGGAGTCTGAACATCCCCGTTTCCGATGATCGGGATGTTGACGGCTTTTTTTGCTTCGCCGATGATGTTCCAGTCCGCAACCCCTTCATACTTTTGCGAACGTGTCCGACCATGGATGGCAACGGCTTTCGCACCGCCCGCTTCCGCTGCTTTGACGTTATCGACACAATAGATGTGATGGCTGTCCCAGCCGGTCCGCATCTTGACCGTCACCGGCTTATCGATCGCTTGCGTCACCGCATGGACCATCTCATAGACCTTATCCGGATCAAGCAACCATTTCGCTCCAGCATCACTCTTCGTGACTTTCGGGACGGGACAGCCCATATTGATGTCAATGATATCGGCATTCGTGTTCGCCTCGACATATTGCGCCGCTTGAACAAGCGTCTCTTTTGAACCGCCGTAGATTTGAAGACTGAGCGGCTTTTCCCGTTCATCCACGTACAGCATCTGTAACGTCCGCTCGTTCTCGTATAAAATCCCTTTATCGCTGACCATTTCCGCACAGACGAGTCCCGCACCGAATTCTTTTGCGATCAACCGAAATGCTGGGTTACAGACGCCTGCCATCGGTGCCAAGATGACCTGATTTTTCAGTGTGACATCGCCAATGTTAAATTCCATTACTGTTCCTCCGCTTCTAAAAGACCACCTAACCGTCGTACACCGTTTCGTTCCGACTCCGGTAACTGCTCATACAACTGTTCGACACTTTGCCCGAGACCCGGTATGACGCATGCTGCTGCCAGTTCCCGTAATGGTGCGAGGACGAATGCCCGCTCTTGCATCCGCGGATGCGGGACGGTTAATCCTTCGAGGTCGATCTGTTCTTCCGCATACAGCAAAATGTCTAAATCGAGCGTCCGTGGTCCATTTTTAAACAGACGCTTCCGCCCTTCCAACTGTTCGATTTCCTGCAGTCGCCCGAGTAAGACACCTGCCTCATCCGTCGTTTGCACCGCAACGACCATGTTATAGAATAAATCCTGCTCCAGATACCCGACCGGTACAGTCTCATAAATAGAGGAGGTCTTAACATCGTGTACAGACGGCAATGCGCTCAGATGCGCAATCGCCGCCGCTAGATGCGCTGCTTTATCCCCGATGTTCGAGCCGAGGGCGATATAGGCTTGCTTCATAGATAGTCCCCCCGGAGGCGGTTGATTTCAACCGCCACATGTTCATAGTGACCGGCAATCGGTGGGTCCGGTTTGATGACTTTGATTGATGCTTCTTCAATCCGTCCGTCTAACGCAAAGACGGCTTTTGCAATACGATCCGCCAAGGCTTCGACGAGTTGGAGCGGTTCTCCTTCGACGACACGTTTGGTTGCTTCATATAGTTCGGCGTAATTGACGCTTTTCGTTAAATCGTCCGTCCGACCGGCTTCTGCCAATGCAAGTCCAATCGATAAGTCGACATTAAAGCGTTGACCGAGTTTCGTCTCTTCTGCGAATACACCGTGGTATCCATAAAAACGCATTCCTGTTACATGAATTCGATCCACCGTTATTCCTCCTTCGTTGCAGCTAACATGATGTCCATCATCTGCGCTGCCCGTTTGACTTCTTTGACGTCATGCACCCGCATCCAGTCGCATCCTTGTTGGATGCCGTAGCAAACCGTTGCAATCGTCCCCTCGAGTCGTTCTTCTGTCGGTAAACCAAGGGCGAGACCGATCATCGATTTACGGGAGGTTCCGAGTAAAACCGGGTATCCGAAGTCCGTTACGATCGACAGATGACGCATCAGGTACAGGTTCTCTTCATGCGTCTTCATGAACCCGATTCCCGGATCGAGCCAGATGTGCTCTTCCGCTACGCCCGCCTGCTTGGCCAATCGGATCGATTCTTCAAGATCAGCCCGGACTTCCGCGAGCATATCTGTTCCATGCGCCGTCTCCCGGTTATGCATCAAAATGATTGGAACACGATGTCGTGCCGCCACATCGACCATCGAACGATCGCCCCACTTCGAACCCCACACATCATTGATGATATCTGCTCCCGCCTCAATAGCGGCTTCCGCGACGACCGGTTTATACGTATCAATCGAAACGAGCACATCCAGTTCCCGTTTAATCCGCTGGATGACCGGTACGACACGCGCGAGTTCTTCTTCGACCGATACGAATGCTGCACCCGGACGCGTCGATTCTCCACCGACATCAATCGCATCCGCTCCATCCGCAACCAGCTGACGGGCTTGTCGCATCGCTTGCTCGATATCGACATACTGCCCGCCGTCTGAAAACGAGTCCGGCGTCACGTTCAAGATTCCCATGATATAAGTCATCGTTGTTCCCTCCTTGTCGTCGCATGTTCGACGGATTGATCAAACAGCGCCATGATCTCTCTATATCCTGTTCCGTTAATTCCGGGGAATGGGCGTCCGTCAAGTGACGAGATGGCGACTGCTTCCTGAACGGAATTCGTATAGATGATCTCATCGGCTTCTTCGAGCTGTGGTAAATACGCTAGACGTTCTTCGACCGGTAGGTGCTGCATCAAGAACTGACGGGTAATTCCGTTCAGTGCACCCGTTTCAAGTGGCGACGTATACCATGTGCTTCCATAACGCCAAAAGATGTTGGATGTGATCCCTTCACAGACATGACCTTCCTTCGTTAAGAACAACCCTTCTGCTTCCGGATTGAATAGCTGACGTTTCGCGACTAGATTGTTCATGTAATGATGCGACTTCAGACGATAGGTCGTCTCCGGCGTACTACGCGGTAAACGAATCGTCTCGAGTGCACGTTCCGCCCGTTTTCGCGGAGCGATCGGTTTCGCATAGATCAACACGGTCGGCGTATCATATGGATCGATTGATAACCCGATCTCGCGCGGACCAGCCGAGACATTCAACCGGATATAGAGATCGTTTGCCTCGTAGGCGTCATATAAATCTTGGATCGCTTGCCGTAACGTGTCTCGATCGTACGCTAATTGAATTCCGAGCGCGACACAACTCATTCGTAAACGGTCAATATGATCATCGAATAAAAACGGGTGACCGTTATAGGTCCGAAACGTCTCGAACACCCCCATGCCGTAGACGAATCCGTGATCGAACGGGGAAATGCGAACGTCTTCTTCTCGTTTGATGGTTCCGTCATGCCAAAGATACATAATGCGTCAACTCCAAGAAATTTTTTAACATCTGTTTGCCGTCTCGCGTCAAAATCGCCTCCGGATGGAACTGGACACCGAGAATCGGTAACGTCCGATGGCGGAGTGCCATGATTTCGCCACCTGCTTCCGCCGTCACGTCGAGTACTTCCGGAAACGTCTCGCGTTCAATGACGAGTGAGTGGTAACGTGTCACCGGTGTTGCTTGCGGGATGTGTTCAAAGATTCCTTGTCCGTCATGCGTCAGCGGGGAGACTTTTCCGTGCATCAATTCCTTCGCCCGGATGACTTTCCCACCAAATACTTGTCCGATCGCTTGGTGACCTAAGCAGACCCCTAACATCGGTACCTTCCCAGCAAAATAAGCAATCGCGTCTAAGCTGATTCCCGCTTCATTCGGTGTACAGGGTCCAGGAGAGATGACGAGGTGATCCGGGCGTAACGCTTCGATTTCTTCAAGTGTAATCGCGTCGTTGCGAAACACACGGATGTCTTGTCCGAGTTCACCGAAATACTGGACTAAGTTATACGTAAATGAATCATAGTTATCAATCAGTACAATCATCGTGTTCCCTCCGCCGTTTCTTTTGTGACCCACAAGGCTTTTGCTTTACTGAGCGACTCCGCGTATTCACGCGCGGCATCGGAATCGGTGACGACTCCGGCACCCGCTTGGACATATGCCATGCCGTCTTTTGCGACGAGCGTCCGAATCAGGATGTTGAAGATAACATCATCTGCCCAGCTGATGAAGCCAAGCGATCCCGTGTAGATGCCGCGCCGGACCGGTTCGAGTTCCTCAATGATTTCCATCGTCCGGATCTTGGGCGCTCCAGTAATCGTACCACCCGGAAACATCGCGGCGAGTACCTGACTTCCCGAGTGTTCCGGCGCCACCTGCCCCCGGACGTTCGAGACGATGTGCTGTACGTGCGAGTACTTCTCGATCACCATCAGTTCATCGACATGAACCGTTCCGTAACGACTGACACGTCCTAAATCGTTGCGCTCTAAATCAACAAGCATCACGTGTTCTGCCCGTTCCTTTTCGTTATCGAGTAAGGTTTTCGCGAGTCGTAAATCCTCCGCCTCATCTTTTCCACGTGGACGTGTTCCGGCAATCGGGCGCGTCGACAGTTCGTCACCGATTTTTTCGACAAGCAATTCTGGCGATGCCGACACAAGTGTTAAATCCTCATCTGCAAAGTAACCCATATAGGGCGATGGATTGACCTGTCGCAATACATCGTACAAATGCTCCGCTGTCGTGCCAAGCGGTTCCTGCTGACGGACGGACAAATTGACTTGGAAGACATCACCGTCCTCAATATACGATTTAATCCGGTGTGCGGCTGTCATGAACGCTTCCTGTCCGAAAGCCCGTTCCCGCTCGCCGGATGGACCGGTCGCTTCAAACTGCGGTGCGTCCGTCTCGATGCACCAACGCGTGATTTCTGTTTCAAGGACACGCGCCGCTTCTTCCGCTGTATCTCGTGTCACAGCAAGGAACAGCTGCTCTGTTTCTTCATCAAAGACGGCGACTTCATCGTACCAGTAGAATGATAGATCGGGTGTTTGTAGATCATCCATCGCTTGCTCTGGTAACTTCTCTAAATAACGGACGGCATCATAACTCACGTAGCCAGCAAATCCACCAAAAAACGGTGGCATCCCGGCAGGTCGAACAGATTCACGTTCGACTCGGAGCTGTTCGAGGACATCAAACGGATTCGCCGTCGATGTCTCGACTTTTCCCTCTGCCTCGATCGTCGTCATCCCGTCTTTCGTCCGAACATATCCGACAGGACGGATCGCGGCCATCGTATAGCGTCCGATCCGACCGCTTTCAAGCCAGACATGTCCGGTTGTTCCGGTCGTTTGCTCCACGTAGCGATGATAGAATTGTTCTTTTGTCCATGGTATTGCTTTGTATTTCGTCTGTCGCATGCGCGTCCCCCACTTCACACTATTCTGCTCTCATTATACGCAAAAAAGTACACGGAAGCCGAATGACTTCCGTGTACGTGCTGTTGATTATTTGGATTGATCTGCTTCTTCTTCGACTTGATACAGTGGTGTACTTAAATACCGCTCACCGTTTGAAGGAATGATCGCGAGGACATTTTTTCCTTTTCCAAGGCGTTTTGCTGTCTTGAGCGCTGCCGCAATCGCAGCACCTGACGAGATACCACCTAAGACACCGTTCGTCTTCGCTGCTCGACGTGCATGATCGAATGCTTCTTCCGTCGTGATTTGCTCAACACCATCATAAATGTCTGTATCGAGAATCGACGGGACGAAGCCGGCACCGATGCCTTGCAGTTTGTGCGGTCCAGGTTTCCCGCCTGATAAGACTGGTGAATCCGTTGGTTCGACGGCAATGATTTCGATTCCTTTGAAAGCATCGCGTAACACTTTCCCAGCACCCGTGATCGTTCCACCTGTTCCGATTCCGGCGATGAACGCATCGAGTTGCATGCCTTCGAACGCTTCGACGATTTCAGGACCTGTCGTTTTTTCGTGGACGACCGGATTGGCACCGTTATTGAATTGTTGCGGCATGAAGTAACCGTGCTCTTCCGCTTCCGCCGTCGCGCGAGCAATCGCACCCTTCATTCCTTCAGGTCCTGGTGTCAGAATCAATTCTGCTCCATAAGCGCGAAGCAACGTCCGACGCTCCATGCTCATCGTTTCCGGCATGACAAGAATCGCGCGGTATCCTTTCGCCGAAGCGACCATCGCGAGTCCGATTCCCGTATTCCCACTCGTCGGCTCGATGATCGTATCGCCTTCTTTGAGTTGCCCCGCTTCTTCCGCCGCTTCGATCATTGATAAGGCGATCCGGTCTTTTACGCTCGACCCCGGGTTCATGTACTCCAGTTTCAGATAAACATCTGCATCCTCAGGACCTGTTAGATGATGTAACTTGACGATCGGTGTCCGACCGACTAAATCTAATACTGAATTCGCAATACGCATGACCATTCCTCCTCATTAGTGAACCGCTTGAATTCCAAGTAATCCGATAGCTTAATTATCAGCGGATTGGATGAAATCTGTCAATCAAAGCGTTTGACTTCCGGCTTTTTTCCATCTTTCGTCTGGCGTTCGACCGCTTCTTGAATCAACCGATCGATCGTCTGCTTCTCCTGCTCCGTCCGCATCGTCTGATAAACCATCGCTCGCGTGATTTTTTCATCACCGACTTCGGCAACGACATCCTCAAGCGGACCACCGATGCTGTCCTGAACGATTTTCGGAGAATCGACTTTCGGAAGCTCACCCATGAAGGCATAAGCGCCGGTCATGAAATTCGTCAACAGTAAGATGAAGATCAACATCCACAAGTACTTAGGTTGTACATTCCCCATATTCGTTTCCTCTTATGCTCTTTCGAGTGATTTTTCACGAAGTTCTTCTAATGCCGGAACATCGTAATGATAATGTTCTGAACAGAAGTGGCAGACTGCTTCCGCACCGCCATCTTCATCAATCATCGCTTGAATCTCATCTGGTCCGAGGGCGATGATTGCTGTCGCTAACTTTTCACGGTCACACGTACATTCGAATGAGACCGGAATCGTATCGAGATGTTCGTAATCACCGAGAACGAGTTCTAACATCTCTTCTGGTGTTTTTTCCTCACCGACGAGGATAGAGATTGGTTTAAGGGCTGCAACACGTTTTTCAAGCGCTGCAATCGTCTCTTCCGATGCACCCGGCATCAATTGAACGATCAAACCACCTGCTGCGATGACCGATTCGTCTTCTGGATAAACGAGTACACCTGCGCCAACGACCGATGGACTTTGTTCCGATACAGCGAAGTAATACGTGAAGTCTTCACTGATCTCACCTGTTTGAATCGGTGACTGACCACCGACGAAGTCACGTAGTCCGAGGTCTTTGATGACGGAGATATTTCCGCGACCGACGGCTTCACCGACTTTTAATTTCGTCAGACCGTCTGCATTGACGTACGTATCCATCTCGACACGTGGACGACTGACGTAGCCACGAACGACACCTTTTGCGTCGGCATCGACGATGATTTTCCCGATTGGTCCATCCCCTTCGACTTTCAGCGTGACACGTGTGTCGCCTTTTTGCATCGTTCCCATCATCGCACCGATTGTCAGTGTCCGACCGAGTGCAGCCGTGACGACGGGTGTCGTCTGGTGACGGAGCTGTGCTTCATAGACCGTTTTTGTTGAACGGATCGCAAACGCACGGACTTCACCGTTGAAGCCTAACGCCCGTACTAAATAATCATCTTTTAATTGTGCTAATAATTCTTCACGTTTCATCTTGATTCCCTCACTTATTTCGTTCGTAGATAATCCGTAATCCATCTAACGTCAAGAATGGATCGACGACTTCAATCATCGTGGATTCCTCGCTGATTAATCGGGCTAAACCACCAGTCGCAATGACCTTCGCTTCACCCATTTCATCTTTCATCCGGTGGACGAGTCCGTCTACCTGTGCCACGTATCCGAAATACGTGCCCGACTGCATCGCATGGATCGTATTCCGACCGATCGCTGACTGCGGTTTCGCAATTTCGATTCGTGGTAATTTTGCTGCCTTATTATAGAGTGCCTCGGTCGCAACCATCACACCTGGTGAGATGATGCCACCGTAATACCGTTTTTGTGCATCGATGTAACAATACGTCGTTGCTGTTCCGAAATCGACGATGATCATCGGTCCCTCGTATTTTGCTGTCGCTGCTACTGCATTGACGATGCGATCGGCTCCCACTTCACGTGGATTATCGACTTTTAAATCAAGTCCTGTCTTAATGCCTGGTCCAATCAAGAACGGACGGCGCTTAAAGTAACGCACGCACATATTTTCGAGTGGAAACACGACGGGGGGTACGACAGATGATAACACGATTCCCTCGACTTCTTCCACGTTTAGCTCTGCGTCCCGGAACAATGCTTTAACGAGCATACCGTATTCGTCCGTCGTCCGCGTCCGGTCTGTCGCAATCCGCCAATGCTCGATCAACTCTTGTCCTTGATAGACACCTAAGACGATATTCGTATTTCCGACATCGATGACTAAAATCATTTGCTTATTTCCCCGCTTCTTCTCGATTTTCGTGCTTCTCTTCATTCCGACTCTGCATGATAGGAATGATATACGCTGTGATTATACCATGCCCGTATCACGACACCTACCGATGTGTATTCACCCGTTCTGCAACAAAAAAGCGGATTCGATCGATGATCGAATCCGTCTTCTCGAATTACACTTGATCGTCGCGACGCGGCGTATCTGGTGTATCCGTATCTACATTTGTGCCTTCGTCAACGACTGAGCCCGTTTGCGTCGGAGACTGAGTCGGTTGATCGACGATTGCATCTGTCGATTCCGGTGCTTTCTCTTCTGCCTTTGGCATCGTTGCTTCTGGTTCATGTTTTTTGTATTCGCCCGTCTCGAGGAGATGGTGAATTTGTTTTTGATCGAGGGTTTCAACTTCAAGCAACGTCGTTGCAATCAAGTCGAGCTGATCGCGTTTCTCAGTCAGGATATCTTTCGCTTTTTGGTAACAGCGGTTGATGATCGCTTGGATTTCCATATCGATCTCGTGTGCAATCGCATCCGAGTAGTTTTGCTCGTTTTGGAAATCACGGCCGAGGAAGACGTTACCGCTTTGACCTGATCCGAATTGAAGGGGTCCGAGTTTTTCACTCATCCCGAACTCCATGACCATTTTCCGTGCAAGACCTGTTGCACGCTGGAAGTCATTGCTTGCCCCAGTCGACACTTCTCCGAAGACGATATCCTCTGCAACACGACCACCGAGCAATCCAGTAATCTTATCTTCGAGTTCCGGCTTCGTCATGAAGTAACGATCTTCTTTTGGCAACATAACGACGTATCCACCCGCATTACCGCGAGGAACGATCGTTACCTTGTGTACTTCATCCGCATCGTCAAGTGTGACACCGATGATCGTATGTCCGGATTCATGCCATGCAACAATCTTTTTCTCTTTCGGCGAGATGATCCGGCTCTTCTTCGCTGGTCCAGCGATGACGCGGTCAATCGCTTCTTCGAGATCAACGATCGAGACTTTATCACGATCTGCCCGAGCGGCAACAAGTGCTGCTTCGTTCAGAAGGTTTTCAAGATCCGCACCTGAGAATCCAGGTGTCCGTTGCGCGATTGCTTTTAAATCAACTGTCGAATCGAGCGGTTTGTTCCGCGCGTGAACTTTCAAGACTGCTTCACGACCAACGACATCTGGACGGTCAACCGTGATTTGACGGTCAAAACGACCTGGACGGAGTAACGCTGGGTCAAGAATATCAGCACGGTTCGTCGCAGCGATCATGATGATGCCTTCGTTTTCACTGAATCCATCCATCTCGACGAGAAGTTGGTTCAATGTCTGCTCACGCTCATCGTGTCCACCACCGAGACCTGCGCCCCGTTGACGACCGACAGCATCGATTTCATCGATGAAGATGATACATGGTGCATTTTTCTTCGCGTTTTCGAACAAGTCACGGACACGTGATGCCCCGACACCGACGAACATCTCAACGAAGTCAGAACCTGAAATCGAGAAGAACGGTACGCCAGCTTCACCAGCTGCAGCACGCGCGAGCAACGTTTTACCTGTACCTGGAGGACCTACGAGGAGAACCCCTTTCGGAATACGGGCACCGAGTTTCGCGAATTTACGTGGGTCTTTCAAGAATTCAACGACTTCGACGAGCTCTTGTTTCTCTTCGTCTGCACCGGCGACATCGTCAAACGTAATCTTTTTCTTCTCTGTATCATAGAGGCGTGCCTTCGATTTCCCGAAGTTCATGACGCGACCGCCACCACCGCCGCCTTGGGCTTGATTGATCAAGAAGAAGAAGAGGATGAAGATGATGATGAATGGAACGATCGTCGTTAGTAACGCGATCCAGCCGCCATTCGTTTCTGCTGCCTTGAAGTCCATTTTGACTCCTTGGCTTCTCAGTTGCGTGTAGAGATCCGTTAGTTCCGTATCAACAGCCGGTACGACCGTCTCATACGTCGAATCTTTTTCACGCAAATCTCCTGTCACATTATACGTCTGCCCTTCATATTGGAAGGTAGCCGTCTTGATTTCACCTTTTTCAACAGACTCGACAAACTGTGTGTAATTGATTTCTTTGCTTTTGTTCACTGGACTCTGCAAGTATTGCAGAAACAAGATCAAAGCTAGAAAAATGACCCCAAACACGAGGGTATTCTTCACTGCTCGGTTCATCTTATGCCTCCTCTCCGCATCCATCTCGTTTTTCTAGTGGATGAATACGAATCCTGGCGCGACAGGGCGCGCTTTGTAATTGGTTTCATCTTATCATGGGACAGACGAGATTAAAAATAATTAGCCGCCGTAGACTGCAGGTTTCAAGACACCTACATACGGAAGGTTCCGGTACTTCTCTTCGTAATCGAGACCATAGCCGACGACGAATTCGTGCGGAATGACGAAGCCGCTGTAATCTGCATGCAAGTCATTCTTACGTCCTGTCGGTTTGTCGAGCAATGTCACGATTTTAACGGACTTCGCTTTCCGGTACTTGAAGAGGTCGACGAGGTAACCAAGCGTTAATCCGCTGTCGATGATATCTTCGACAATCAAGATGTCGCGTCCTTCTACTGATGTGTTCAAATCTTTTTCAATCTTGACTTCACCAGTTGATGTAGTTCCACCGTGATACGTCGAAACGTCCATGAAGTCCATCTCAAGGTGCATATCCATCTTTTTAACAAGATCGGACATGAAAGGCATGGCACCTTTTAAGACACACACAAGCAACGGAAAACGATCATGATAATCCGCTGTCAGTTCGCCGGCGAGTTCGCCCACTTTATTTTGGATCTCTTCTTCTGAAATCAGTACTTTTTCCATATCGTTCATCAAGGTCATGCTAGGTATTCCTCCTCCATAATAAACACTACATTACCATTCTATCATTAAATAAGATTTTGCGAGGAGTTCAAATGACCCGAATATTGCAATTCGATGTCCAATGACGGCTAAAATCACTCCATTTGCATCGACGACGACCGGAATGTGGTCCCGGAGATAACGCGGAACCTTCGCATCAATCAGGATTCGACTGACTTTTTTCGAACCAACCGCAAGCTGGATCCGGTCTCCCGGAAGCGGTCGGCGTACTGTCAGCGGAAACGTAATCGCATCCAGCGGGATACCTTGGTTTCCGGTGGAGAAGCGAACCATTTGTTCACCATAATGATACGTTCCCAAATTCTCCCCTACTTGAAACGGTAAATCGTCATTCATTGACCGTATCACACGATCTTGCATCAAAAAGCCATAAGCACGTCGCATCCTCCAGTTTCCATAATACACTTCGTCCGAGCCCTTATCCACCCGAAGCCACGAGATGAAGCGAGTAATCACGTCCGAAGAAAACGTCTCTCCTGTTAAGGTCGGCAGGACGAACCGTTGTAAATCGGCCGGCAATTCCAAAATGCGTCCTATCGGAAATCCCCGCTCTTCTTGACACCGCTTGAGATAGGTCGCAACGAAGGTCGCGTGCTCGCGCGTGATGCGCTGTCGCGCATGAGCCGCAGCGACCGTCGCGTGTTCAAAACCGGGACGGCTCTCCCGCAGTGGCGGAAGAACGGTATGCCGGATCTGATTTCGCAGATAGGTCGTCTCTGCATTTGACATATCTTCCCGCCATGGTACCTTATATTGCTCAGCGTATTCAAGCAGCTCCTGCTTCGACTCCCTCAACAACGGGCGATGCAACCAACCGTTTCCAAACGGACGAATATCAGGAATCCCGTCGATGTTAGCTTCCCCCCGAACGAGTTGAATGAGCAGCGTCTCGACCTGATCATCTTGATGATGAGCAAGAATCAGTCGAAAACGGGCCGTCGCTTCCATGATGCGTTCAAAAAAGGCATATCGCGCTTCGCGACAAGCGGCTTGGGAACTGACTCGTCCTGTCCAGTCCAAACGGGTCATGAAAAACGGGATAGCACGGGACGCCGCCCATGATTCAATGAAACGGGCTTCCTCATCGGATGCTTCCCGTAATCCGTGGTGCACGTGCGCAATCGCAACATCATATCCTTCCCGGTACAACCGGTCGATGAGTACCATGGAATCACATCCTCCCGATACACCGACTACAAGAGGTACGAACGGTACACCTTCCACGATCACTCCACTCCTTTCTTAGAACCTAAAAAAAGCTATCTCTATATAATAGAGATAGCTTTTGAGAATGACCCGTACGGGATTCGAACCCGTGTTACCGCCGTGAAAGGGCGGTGTCTTAACCGCTTGACCAACGGGCCAAAAAAATATGGTAGCGGCGGAGGGAGTCGAACCCACGACCTCACGGGTATGAACCGTACGCTCTAGCCAGCTGAGCTACACCGCCATATTTTTAACTCGTGCGTCTTAAGCACATTTTCTATAATACGGGCAGGTCAAATGAAAGTCAACGCTTTTTCTAAAAATAATTTTAAAAAAATAAAAGATGGAATGAACGACGTCATTCCATCTCTATTCTTATAAAGAACAGGTCAGCAAGTTATTGACGTTTTGCACCGCGTCCGCCACGTTTTGAATCCGTTTGACGTTTCAATGTAGCAAGACGATCTTCACTATCTTTCAGGAAACTAGACATCAGCGTATCGAACGATTGCTCTTTACGCGGTGGTGGTGTACCACGGCCGCCTTTATTGAAGCCTCCACGGTTACCGCCTCCACGTGGTCCTTTGTTATCGAACGAACGTGGTCCACGATCTTGTCCTGCTGGACGTGGTCCGCGGTCGAACTGACGTGCTGGACGTGGACGTTCGCCTTCCGGACGATCGACGGCTTTTTTGATGGAAAGACCAATCTTACCATCATTTTCAACACTTAAGACTTTAACGGTGATCTCTTGACCAACCGTCAATACATCATTGATGTCTTTAACGTAAGAATCTGCCACTTCACTGATGTGAACAAGACCAGTTTTCCCTGTTGGTAACTCGACGAACGCTCCGAAATTCGTGATGCCTGTTACTTTCCCTTGCACTTTGCTGCCTACTTCAATCGACATAAATTGTATTGCTCCTTTTTAGTTGATTCGTTTCTTATTATACGAGTGATTCATTCTTTTTTCAATCAATCGGCAACCTTCAATTAGTCTTCCGGTGAAAAGTAGAAGATCGTTTCCCCTTTTTTCGAATAGAGCAACTCGCTCCGGGCTAAGTTCGCTACATATTCTTTATCGTTCAGACGGGTGATCTCCTCTTTCAGTCGAGCCGTCTCTTTTTTCGCCTTTGTCTGTTCCTGTTGCGCTACTTGAAACGACTGCTTTTGTTCCGCAATCAATTGCCGTTTTTCCATATATGACCACCCCATGAGGGAAAAGATGAGCAAAAAGACGGTCAGACATAAGAAAAAGCGATTTTTGAGACGTCGGCGGTTTTCGATGGCATTCTGACTCAATTGCTTCTTACGGTCATTGAGCGGCTTGATTTTCGGCGTTTGACGCCCTGATTCGAGCGGTGTTGGCATATCATCCCTCCTCTTTCTGAGTGGTCATTGCTGACACTCTTTAGTATACTTCCTTTTTCCGGTAAATTACATCGATTCCTCGGAATTCACCTTTTCTTCACGGACAATCTCATACATGTCAGATGCTTCTTCTTTTTTCGCATGTTCTTTAATGCTTGAGACAGCAACCGTGACGATCTTGTTTCCGAACCGGATCGTCATCTCATCACCTGCTGCGACCGTACTGCTTGCTTTCGCAACCGTACCGTTAATCGTAATCCGACCTTGATCGGCCACTTCTTTTGCCAGCGTCCGTCGTTTGATCAGACGCGATACCTTTAAAAATTTATCAAGTCTCATGACTTTTCCTCCTGCTTCGCTTGGTGCCAGAGCAAATCTTGCTCTTCAAGCGTCATCTCAACGAGCGGCCGATCCGCTAGTTGCTCCATTCGCATAAAGCGACGGATGAATTTATCATTCGTCCGTTGCAGTCCCTCTTCTGCCGATAGACCGAGGTATTTTCCGACGAGCGTCATCGAAAACAGAACGTCTCCGAATTCACCAAGTCGTTCCTCTGGTGAGGCTTCTTGTAACTCCCGGATCTCTTCGGCAACTTTTCCAAGTGCCCCCTCGACGTCATTCCATTCAAAACCGACTTTCGCTACTTTCTTTTGAATGTCTTCAGCCCGCATCAAGGCAGGTGCTCCTTTCGTCACACCGTCAAGCAAGGAAGTCCGCTCTGGTTTTTCTTGCGCTTTGATGTCTTGCCAGTTCGAGACGACGTCGTCCGAAGAATTGACGGTCGTTTCCCCGAAGACATGCGGATGGCGTCGAATCATCTTATCACTGACGCTTCCGATGACGTCCCGGATATCAAAATAGCCTTCATCGAGACCGATTTGCGCATGAAGCATGACCTGTAAGAGGACATCCCCTAACTCTTCTATCATTAAGTTATCGTCCTGAAGGTCGATGGCTTCCAGTAATTCGTAAGATTCTTCGATTAAATGTCGTTTTAAGGATTCATGCGTCTGCTCCTGATCCCACGGACAACCACCTTCACCGCGTAATCGGGCGATGATTTCTTTTAATGTCGCAAAATCTCGATTTAACGTTTGCTCATCCGTGACAGGCGGAACATAGACCGTCGTCAAGTTACTGAGCGTCGTCACATGATCGAGTTCATACAATGGTACCTTTTGAACGGTTTGTTGGCTTGTACCAGCTGCCGTGACGAGTGTCACCAGATGTTCATCCGGATACCGTTCCATCAGCTGGACCTTTAAATCACCCGCGACGAGCGCATCATAGACTTGTCCGATCAGTAGATGTTGACGAATCTGTGCTTCATCGACAGCAAATGCCGTAGCATCAAGTAACTGGAATCCTTCAATCGGATCTACGCCGAGCGCTGCAAACATCGGATCGAGAAAACTTTGTCCCCCTACGATGTCGACCGCGTCCGTCCGCTCTAATAACTGTTGCACCGTACTCTCAGCAACTAGAGGATGCCCCGGTACGGCGTAGATGATGTCCGTCGTCTCGGCAAGTCGAAGTAACTCCTCGACGATTTCTGTGTACACATCCTCAAAGCGGCTATGTCGTTCATAAACCGAGTCAAATGATGTAAAGTTCATTCCCTCTGCAGCGAGTTCTGAAACGACCGGATGATCCATTGTCCGCAAATAGACGGGTTGTGTCGTATTTTTTAATAATCGATAGATGCCAAACGGCAATTGTTCCAGCTCGCCGACGCCAAGGCCGACGATTGTAATTCGGTGTGTCATATACTCCTCCTACGTTGATGTATCTGATACAGTTTATCTCCTAAGGGCAACAATGCCCATTCCTGCTTCGTTAACACATGGGTACGCAAAGCGATACTGCCATAAAGGACGGCACCCCCGATGACGAGAACACCGACTTCAAGCGTCGCACCGATCCGTGTTTCAAGATCGAACAGCTGAAAGAGTGTTTCGACCAGGTAAAGAAACACACCCATGGCGAGTACAGGTAAGACCAGTCGTCGGTAAAAAGCATTTCCCGCCGATACCCGACCGAATTTACGGTTCAATAACAACCACTGCGCTGCCGCCATGACGGCAAAACCGCCAAACGTCGCCATACCCGCCCCGATCATACCATATCGCGGGATGAAATAGAGGTTCAGCGCGAGCTTTGTCCCTAGTCCGACAAGAACACCAACAAGTGCGTATTTTTCAGCATCGACCGATTGCAAACAGGAGACGATCATCATCGCAATCGAAGCAGCGAACGCTGTCGCGGCAAGCCAAATCAGTCCTGTCGTTCCTTGGTCGTTTTGATATAGCGCAACGTTGAGCGGACGCATCACACCCATTAATCCGACCGTCGCCGCAGCAGCAATCAGTAATCCTGAACGCAGGAGCGTTTCAAGCTGTTGGCGCATCAACGCCTTCTCACGCTTCCGGTACGCAGTCGAAAGCGATGGCACACTCGCTAGACTCATCGACGTCGCAAATAAAATCGCGAATTGAAGTAACGGATACCCACGGTCGAGGACCCCTTTTTCGATTTTTGTCTCCGTCGTGTTGCCAAGCAGATTGACGAATGTCAACCCATCAATCAATTGCATCAGTAGCAAGGCAAGTGACGCGATACTGACCGCCACTCCGCTCGTGACGAGGACCTTACCGACCCGACGGACGTGAACGCTTGAAAATACCGGACGACCGATCTTTCCTTTGGCAAACCGTAACAGGACGAGTAACGAGACGATACTGCCGCCGATTGCTGTCAAATGAGCACTGGCTCCAATCCAATACGGGTCTGCTTGCATCGAGACGCCGATATAGGTCACGAGTAACAGCAGTCCGACACGGACGGCATTTTCTGATACTTGCGATACAGCCGTCGGTCGCATCTCAAGATCCGCCTGAAACATTCCTCTTAACACGGCAATCACTGGTAACAAATAAAACGTACACGTGACGGCTCGCAAAGGAACGACGAGTTTGTCATCCCCAAACCATCCGGCAAGTGTCGGGGCGATCCACCAACCGAGCAGACCAAAGAAGACTGTCATGCCGAGTAAGACGTAAAAGATCGACCAAAGGACTTCTCGCTTCTCGTCCGGGTGGTGAAGGGTCAACTTCGCCACGATGACGGGCAGCGCGTAAATCCCTAGCGCTGCCGCGATCGCAAATAACGGGTAGACGGTCTGGTAGACATACAGACCAAAATCACCTGCAAGGTTCTGATACGGAATCCGGTAAAAGAAACTGAGCAGTTTCGAGATATAACTAGAGATGGCAAGTAGTGCCGCACCTTGTGCAATCGTCCGTTTATTCATCGTGCGACGAGCCGGCGATCAAGCTCTGCGAGCAACTGCTCTGCCTGCATCGTCATCTGTTGCGTCGACTGTTTGTTCCGGTTGAGGGTCAAGACGAGTTTTTGGTCTTGTTGTCCCATTCCTAAACCACGTCCAAGCGGAACGGTCCATTTGACGAAATCGGCTACATCCAGCTGCTGTGTCGCTTGGAGCGACAGGACGATCTCGATTTTCGGATCGGTTTGTTTGACACGTTCGATCCGCGCCCGTTCGGCAAGAATCCGCATCCGTGTCAACTGAATCAAACGGGCGACCTCATCCGGGAATTCACCGAAGCGTTCGAGCATTTCCGTTTCGAGTTGTTCGAGACTGTCGACGGTATCGACATATTTCAAACGTTTATAGAACTCGATTTTCAGCTCGGAGTCCGTCATGTAGTGCGATGGAATATAGGCATCGAGGCTGAACGTGAACTCAGGTACGAATTTCTCGACTCGTTTTTTACCTTTCATCCGTTCTTTCCGTTCCTCGACTGCTTCTGCGAGCATCTGTGAATAGAGATCGAAACCAACGGAATCGATGAAGCCAGATTGTTGCGAACCGAGTAAGTTCCCGGCACCACGAATCGATAAGTCACGCATGGCGATTTTAAAGCCACTTCCAAGCTCCGTGAATTCCTTGATCGCCTGCAGACGACTTTCCGCCACTTCCGTCAAACGTTTTTGCGGACGGTACGTAAAGTACGAATAAGCGACACGACTGGAGCGCCCGACACGACCGCGCAATTGATACAGTTGCGATAAGCCCATTTGATCGGCGTCATGAACGATCAGCGTATTGACGTTCGGGATATCAATCCCTGTCTCAATGATCGTCGTACTGACGAGGACGTCGGCATCTCCTTCGAAGAAGGCGATCAGCTGACTTTCGAGTTCCGTTTCCGTCATCCGACCGTGCGCCGTGACGATCCTCGCTTCCGGTACGAGCGCGCGAATCTCTTCTGCCTTTCGCTCAATGCCTTCGACCCGGTTATAGAGGAAGAACGCTTGTCCACCGCGTCCGAGTTCCCGCTCGAGCGCTTCCCGCATGACGATTCCGTCGTATTCCATGACATACGTCTGGACCGGGTATCGGTTTTCCGGCGGTGTCTCAAGGACCGAAAGATCGCGGATTCCGATCATCGACATGTGCAATGTCCGCGGAATCGGTGTTGCCGTCAACGTCAAGACGTCGACGTTCGTCTTCAACTGTTTCAGGCGTTCCTTGTGTTTGACACCGAACCGTTGCTCCTCATCGATGATCAACAATCCGATATCAGCGAACTGGACGTCTTTCGACAACACACGATGCGTTCCGACGACGACATCGATCGTTCCCTCTTTTAGTCCTTGTTTTGTCGCCTTTAATTCTGCCGGTGAACGGAACCTGCTCATGACCGATACTCGAATCGGCCATTCACTGAATCGCTCAAGCATCGTTTCATAATGCTGTTGCGCAAGGACGGTCGTCGGTACGAGCAACGCGACTTGTTTTCCAGACATGACTGCTTTAAACGCCGCTCGAATCGCCACTTCTGTTTTTCCGTACCCGACGTCGCCACACAAGAGACGATCCATCGGGCGCGGACGTTCCATGTCTTTTTTAATCTCGGCGATCGACCGCAACTGATCGACCGTCTCCTCGTACGGGAACGAAGCCTCGAACGCCTGCATGTTATCATCGTCCTCTGGGAACGCAAAACCGACAGCTGCTTCACGAGCCGCATAGAGCTTGATTAACTCATCCGCGATATCCTCGACCGATTTCTGGACCTTCGCTTTGACCTTTTTCCATTCTGTCCCACCGAGTTTATAGATTTTTGGCTCTTTTCCTTCCGCCCCGACGTACTTTTGGATCAAGTCGATCTGGTCGACAGGAACATACAACGAGTCCTCTCCCGCGTAAACGAGATGGAGATAATCCTGATGATTGCCGGCAACATCAATCGTCTTGATGCCATGGTACCGACCGATCCCGTGATGGATATGGACGACGTAATCACCGGTTTTTAGTTCCTGGTAGCTTTTGATCCGTTCAGCGTTCGTCAATTTCGTCGTCTGCTTCCGGCGGCGCGCCGGTTGTTTGAAGACTTCCTCTTCCGTGATGACGACGAGACGTGCATTCGTCATCTCGAATCCACCATGGATTCCCCCAATTAGGATTGCCGGTTGACCACGGGTGATGCCTTCTTTTGTTACGATCGAGGCTTCCACCCCATAATCGGATAACGTTTGGCGCATCCGCTCGGCACGTTCCCTGTTACTCGCTAAGAAGACCATCCACATGTCAGCGCGACGATATCGGTCGACTTCTTGCTTTAGGCGCTCCATCTGACCGTGGAACGGCGCAATCGGTTTGATATTGAAGTGGATCGCTGCACTCTCCGGTACCCCACTGCGGCGTGTCGGTAGTAGCGAGAGGTACAACAACGGTTGTCCTTCAAAGACATGTGCCATCGGAACCGACAGGACATAATCACTGACGCTTTGTCCGCGTTCAATGAGCGACGCCATCCATTCCGCCTCCTCCGCATCCTGGACTTCCGCCGCTTCTTCAACCCGCGCGACTTCATCAACGATCAAGACACTGCCCGTCACGTCTTGACGTAACGTCGACGTATAGAGAACCGGTGCATACTTCGCGAATTGTTTCGGTTGATCACCGTTTTCTAGCAATTCGACGTCGTAAGCGATCCCTTCTTCGAGTGCCGCAAGGACTTCCGTACTTTGGACGCGCTCTTTTGTCGCCTCATAGAGACGGCGGACTTTTTCACCCGCGTCCTTCAACTGATCCTTCGTCGCGAAGTGCTCCGCTGCTGGCATCAAACATGCTTCTGCGACGACACCGAGCGAGCGTTGGGTCTCCGCATCGAATGTATAGATTGAATCGACTTCCTCATCAAATAGGTCGAGCCGGTACGGACGTTCGACCGTCAGCGGATAGATATCGATGATACTTCCGCGCACAGCAAATTCACCTGGTGTCGTCACGGTCGCTGTCCGTTCATATCCCGCATCGACTAAATCCTGGACGAAGTCCGGGATCGACAAGATATCGCCTGGTTTGACCTGTTTGACGTGTGACAGGAACGTCTGTGCATCCGGAACATAGCGCCGTAAACCGACGAGCGGAATGATCAGGATCCCGTCGTCCGTCGTCAGTAGACGATGGCGGGTCTCGATCCGCGTTGCCCGCAATTCTGGACTCGCCCCGTAAGAAAGTTCCGCTGCTAACGTCTCGTCGACCGGATAGAGCATGACATCTTCTTCCGGTACGAGTTCAATCAAATCATCATACAGTTTTTGCGCTTGGAACATATTATGCGTCACGAGCACGAATCGACGTTTTGTCTCCTGATAAATCCCGGCGACAAACAGTGCTTTTCCGCTATTCATCAAACCGGTGATCAACTGTGCATTGACACCATCTCGGAAGCGTTCCCGAACCGTCTTGATTTCAGGAATCGCTAGTAAGAGTTCTTGTAATTGTTTCATCTTCTTCCTCCTAAAACACGACAGCAAAAACGCTTTGGAACCCCAAAGCGTTGCGTTCAGTTATACCGATTCATCAAAGCGAGAAACGGTGTGTCTATGAAGTCCGTCGCTACATCGACAGACGCATTGAGTACATGTTGCAGGCTTCCTTGTTCCGCCTTTGAAAAATTCATCAACACCCAGTCGATGACTTGGATCGGTGCCGGTGGTCGACCGACGCCGAGTTTGAGACGTTTGATTTCCTGTGTCCCGAGGTGCTGGATCAACGACTTGACGCCATTATGACCGCCTGCACTGCCTTTCGAACGTAAACGTAGTTTCTCAAGCGGCAGATCTAAATCATCATAGATGACGAGCATATCTTCGACCGCAATCTTATAGAAATCAAGTAACGGTCGCACCGCTTCACCTGATATGTTCATATACGTCAATGGCTTCACGAGCACGACACGTTCTCCGTTTATCATTCCCGTTCCGAAGAGGGCTTTAAACTTCGATTCTGAGAGTGCGATCCCGTGCTTCTCCGCTAAGGCATCGATCGCAAGAAAACCGATGTTGTGGCGCGTATTCGCATACTTCGCTCCGGGATTCCCTAATCCGACGATACATTTCATATCGATTCCTCATTTCTGTTTAAAAAAGTAAACGAACAAGGGTCCGATTTCAATAAACCGGACCACGTCGTTCGTATGCATCAAGCAATCAGCTGAAGAGCGGGCTGATTGATTTCTGTTCGTGTACACGGATGATTGCTTCTGCAAGCAAGCGTGCCACAGAGATTTGTTTGATTTTGCTTGCACATTCGCGTTGTGTCAAATCGATCGTGTTCAAGACGACGAGTTCTTCGATCGCTGAGTTCTCGATCCGTTCCATTGCTGGACCTGAAAGAACAGGGTGTGTACAACATGCATAGACTTGTTTCGCTCCGTTTTCGATCAAAGCGTTCGCTGCAAGTGTGATCGTACCCGCTGTATCGATGATGTCATCGATGATGATGGCGATTTTGCCATCGACCTGACCAACGATGTTCATGACTTCTGCGACGTTCGGTTTCGGACGGCGTTTGTCGATGATCGCGATTGGTGCTTTTAATTGTTCTGCTAATTTACGTGCCCGTGTGACACCGCCATGGTCTGGAGAAACGATGACGAGTTCGTTTGGATCGATGTTCTTTTTCTCGAAGTATGACGCGAGAAGCGGTACACCCATCAACTGATCTACTGGAATATCGAAGAACCCTTGGATTTGTGCTGCATGGAGATCCATCGTCACGACGCGTGTCGCCCCTGCTACTTCAAGCAAGTTCGCTACGAGTTTCGCCGTGATCGGCTCACGTGAACGTGCTTTGCGGTCTTGACGCGCATACCCATAATACGGAATGACGACGTTGATTGTCCGTGCAGACGCCCGTTTCAGTGCATCGATCATGATGAGAAGTTCCATCAGGTTTTCGTTGACTGGTTGGCTTGTCGATTGAATGATGTAAATATCATCCCCGCGGACACTTTCTTCGATGTTCATCGAAATTTCGCCATCACTGAAGTGTTTGACTGAACTTTCGCTGACCGGGATTCCGATGACTTTAGCGATTTCCTCTGCCAGTGGTTTGTTCGAGTTGAGTGCGAAAATACGAATTTCATGTTCTAAGACAGTAGACATGTGTAGGTGGCCTCCATTTGTTTGGGTTTAGACGAGTAGAGCGACAAGTAATGAATTAACGATAATCGGGTTTCGTCGTTTGACGTTCCCGTGCGATCGCGAGACCGTTTTCCGGCACATCATCCGTGACGGTTGATCCGGCAGCAACAAGGGCATTCTTGCCGACCGTGACCGGTGCGATCAAGTTGACGTTACAGCCGATGAAGGCATCGTCTTCAATGATCGTCTGGAATTTATTTTTCCCATCGTAATTGACCGTGATTGATCCGCAACCGAGATTGACGTTGTCGCCGATCGTTGCATCTCCGATATAGCTCAAGTGCGCTGATTTGCTACCTTCGCCAAATGTCGATTTTTTGACCTCAACGAAGTTTCCGACGCGTGTGTTCGCACCGAGGACTGCTTGTTGACGTAAATGTGCGAATGGACCGACTTGTGCCGCTGGACCAATCTTGCTGTCCGTGACGACCGATTGACGAACGATTGCGCCATCTGCCACTTCACTGTTGCGGATATCCGAGTTCGGACCAATCGTACATTCTGAACCGATGACGGTGTGACCGAGTAATTGCGTACCCGGATAAAGAACAGTATCTGAACCGATCATGACGTCCGGTCCGATATACGTCGAAGACGGATCAACGAACGTGACACCTTGACGCATCCAGTACTCATTCGTACGCTTGCGCATCGATGTTTCCGCTTGTGCAAGTGCGACGCGGTCATTGACACCGATCGTCTCTTCAAACGTAGGTGCCGCATACGCTGCAATCGTCTCGCCCGCTGCTTTTGCAATCTCGATCACATCTGGTAAGTAATACTCACCTTGCGCGTTATCGTTCTTGACCTGCTTCAGCGTCGCGAACAACATCTCGTTATCGAATACATACGTCCCGGTATTGATTTCCCGAAGTGCGAGCTCTTCTGCATTTGCATCCTTATGCTCGACGATTTTCGAGACGTTTCCGTCTTCGCCACGCACGATTCGTCCGTAACCTGTCGGATCGTCAGCAAGTGCCGTCAAGACAGTCACTTTTGCGTTTGTCTCCGCATGATGTTGTAACAATGAAGCGAGTGTGTCACTCGTCAAGAGTGGTGTATCGCCACAGACGACGAGTGTTGCTCCCTGTTCGTTCCCGAGTACGGGTTCTGCCATTTGAACAGCATGTCCTGTGCCAAGCTGCTCACTTTGAAGTGCGTATTCCACCGATGTGCCAAGCACTTCTTTGACGGATTCCGCACCGTGACCGACGATGACGACCTGTCGCTTGACGCCGAGCGTCGCTAATTGATCGACGACGTGTTGTACCATAGGTTTCCCAGCGACTGGGTGAAGTACTTTGTAAAGCTTCGATTTCATCCGAGTTCCTTTACCCGCTGCTAGAATTACCGCGAAATGATTCATCCTTGTCGCTCCTCCACGTAAATTAGTGTTGATTTCGTTCTGAAATAGTACACTCGTTCCAACTATAACGAAAATGACCCCGTTATTCAATGATAGGACGACGAGGAATCGAGGAAAAAACGAGAAAAAGACAGCTTTTCCCAAGAAGAGAAAAGCTGTCTTTTTTCTTATGCTTGATCCGTCGTTTGGACAGAAGAGACTTCGTAACCGACGCCTTCTTCTTGATCCTCACGTGCCGCATAGGCTTCGAGTACTGAATCTTCGACCTTTTTTCGCATTAATGCATTGATTGGATGAGCGACATCCCGGAAGATACCTTCTTGCGTTCGTTTGCTTGGCATGGCGACGAAGAGACCACTGTTCCCTTCGATGACACGCAAATCATGTACCACGAATTCGTGGTCGAGCGTAATAGAGGCAAGTGCTTTCATTCGACCCTCTGCCACGACGCGACGAATTTTAACGTCCGTAACGTTCATTTTGTCCGCACTCCTTTAACCGTTGTCACAACTCTTCGTTGTCTACTTCTACTTACGGCTTAAAACAAACAAAGGTTTAGTCTTTCCCAATCTTTTTACGCATAATTTCCAAAAGTTTGATAATTACAGTATAGTTACAATCCATGCGGCTGTCAATTTCAGGTAGTCTCGCCCTCTGAGAAATAATGGTCGACATTTCCGCGCTTGACTTGGATTTGACCAAGATCGACATCGACGTCCGCTAGTTTCATTAAACTAACGTACTCATTGACCATCTTCTTCTCGGCACCTTCTGCCTCGATCAAGACACCAACGCCTGCGACTTTTGCTTCAAACTCGCTCAAGAGACTCATCATTCCGCGAATCGTTCCCCCGGCTTTCATGAAGTCATCAATCAGTAGGACGTTTGCTCCGCGTGGCAGACTGCGACGCGCCAGTGCCATCGTCCGGATCGCTTTTGAAGAACCCGAGACGTAGTTGATACTGACCGTTGATCCTTCCGTAACGCGACTATCCGAACGGACGATGACGAACGGTACACCGAGTTGCTCAGCGACCGCATAAGCAAGCGGAATCCCCTTCGTCGCGATCGTCATGACGACATCGACCTTCTTCTGACTGAAGACAGACGCAAATACTTGTCCCATCTGTTTGACCATCTTCGGATCCCCGAGTAAATCCGTCAAATAGAGATAGCCACCAGGCAACAATCGATCGGGACGTGCAACACGTTCACATAAATCATCAATGAACGGTAACGCCTTTTTACTGCTCCACGTCGGGATGAACATGACGCCACCTGCTGCCCCTGGTACCGTGACAAGACGCCCCGTTCCTTCATGTTCTAGCATCTCACTGACGATATCTAAATCTTCACTGATCGACGATTTCGCCGATTTGTAGCGTTCTGCGAAAATCGTCAATGAGACGAGATGATGGGGATGGTCCAGCAAGTACCGTGTCATGTCGACCAACCGACCACTTCTCCGAATTTTCATTTGTATTGTTCCACCTCTCCGTAATTCCGAATATTCAATAGTGAATATATCATTTTCATACGGATATTATCAATGGTTTTCGCCTAAAAGACGAACGACGTAGACTTCGTTACAAAAGCCGCGTAATCCATTATAGAGGCGATGTGCCCGGTTTTCGTGCTCCGTCAACGCAAAGACCGTCGGACCGCTGCCGCTCATCAAAACACCTTCTGCACCACAACTTGCCATGAATTCCTTGATCTGCTCGACTTCCGGGTGCATCGGTAACGTGACCGATTCGAGAACGTTACCGAGTGACTGACAGATTGCTTGGAAATCTTGTTCTTTCACGGCATCGATCATCGCTTCGACGTTCGGACGTTTTGCCGTGTTCAGGTCAAGCGCACCGTAGACATCCGCCGTCGAAACACCGATCGTCGGTTTGGCAAGGACAACCCAGCATGGGGGTGGTGAGACGAGTTTTTCGAGCTTTTCACCACGACCTGTTGCGATCGCCGTTCCACCCATGACACAAAACGGGACATCGGAGCCAACCACCGCGCCGACTTCCGCCAACTCTTCAAGCGTCAAACCGAGTTGCCATAACTCGTTCAAACCGCGTAACGTCGCTGCCGCGTCACTGGAACCACCAGCGAGTCCCGCTGCGACCGGGATGTGTTTCTCTAAGAAGATTTCGACCCCTGTCTTGACGTCATATTTTTCTTTTAAAATCGCTGCTGCTTTATATGCAAGATTGCGTTCGTCGTTCGGAACGTAAGCATGCTGGGCGTTCATCCGAATTTCTCCTGACGGGAGCTCCGTCAATTCCAAACGGTCTGCCAAATCGACTGTCGTCATCACCATATGTACATCGTGATAGCCGTCCGGGCGCTTTGCCGTCGCATCCAGGACTAGGTTGATCTTGGCCGGAGCCTTTACAATAATCGTCATCGTGCCGTTCCTCCTCTAGTTCGTTTCCTGTAGGAATTGTATCAACCTTTCCACAAAAAAAGAAGCGAACATTTTGTCCGCTTCGGAAGGTAAGTTTACGAATTCGCAAATTCGATTTGTACGGAGTCTGTTAGCACGTCGGCGTAGCTATAAGAAACTCGCTCGACATTGTGGCGCTCTGCGTCTAGCTTGACTACAAACACCGAAGGATACGTCTCAACGAGCGTTCCGATTCGGGTTACGACCTTTTTACGACCGCCGCTTGCTTTTAGCGTCAGTCTTTCACCAACATGTGTTTCGAAAACATGTCTGATTTCGTTCAACGTCTTTGGCATACGCTTCACCTCACTAATATTTATTATAGCATATTAAATAAATATTAGAAAGGGAAAATATTATATCTGTTCTGACCGCATCCGTCAACGGTTTTTAATCGGCAAAAGTGCATCTGCTAGCTGTGCGAATTCCTGCAGGCTGAGCGTTTCTCCGCGACGACGTGGTTCGATTCCGGCGTCTAGCAATGCTGCTTCGACCGCCGCCTTTTCCGTTTTTCCGAAGTGCGTCGTCAAGTTGTTCAAAATCGTTTTCCGACGTTGGGCAAAGCTTGCCCGGACGACTTCGAAGAAGAGGGCCTCATCCTGCGTCTGTACCGCCGGCTCTTTTCGAATGTTCAACCGGATGACAGCCGAGTCGACATTTGGTGCCGGAATGAAGACTTGTTTCGGAACCGTAAAGCAGACTTCGGCTTCCGCATAGTACTGGATTGCGATTGATAGTGAACCGTACGCCTTTGTTCCTGGTTTTGCCCCGATCCGTTCAGCGACCTCCTTTTGAATCATCATGACGAGCGTCCGAAACGGTGCTTTCGCTTCAAGGATTCGCATGATGATTGGTGTCGTGACGTAATACGGCAGGTTCGCGACGACTGCGATGTCGGTAATCCCTTCTTGCGTGAACTCCTCAGCAACGATCGTCGAAAGATCAAGTTCCAGGGCATCACCATGAATGACCTTCGTATGCGGATACGGCGAAAGCGTATCGTCAAGAATCGGTAACAATCGCTGATCGATCTCGAGAGCGACGACTTTTTTTACCTGTTTCGCTGATTGTTCCGTCAGTGAGCCGATTCCCGGTCCGATTTCGAGTACACCGCTCTCAGGTGTTAATCCAGCCGCCCCGACAATGTTTCCTAATACATTTAAATCGATTAAAAAGTTTTGTCCTAACGATTTTTTAAACGAAAAGCCATGTTTCGCTAAAATTTCTTTCGTCCGGTGCAATGTAGCAATGTCTTTCAAACTTCTTCCTCCTCTAATTGTTTCAAAGCCGCTTCCCACTCTGCCCGTGTGATCCGGATTGACGCGACGCGCTTCACGAGTTGTTTTGCATTCGGTTCACCGATTGCTAGAATCTGACCTAATCGACGTCGACGGATCGAGGCTGCCGGTCCACCGATCAAGTCAGCCGCTAGGATCATCTCTCGCGTCACTTCGGCAACCGGTGCTTCTTCCGTCTCATAGACAGCAGCGAGCGCCTCTTCGATCGCAGCTGGTGCGGCATGTTCAACACCGATTTTCCCGCGCTTATCCTTCGCTTGGGCGCGGGGAAGATAGGCATGTTTACAGCCCGGCACACGTTCATTGATCCGCGCACGAATCCGATCTCCCGGAAAATCAGGATCCGTGAAAATAATGACACCGCGCCGTTCAAGGGCCTTCTCAATCCGTTGCATCGTTTGTTCATTAACGGCTGAGCCGTTCGTTTCAATTGTATCGACATCAAAGACTTCTTGTAATCGTGTCGTATCATCCCGTCCTTCGACGACGATGACTTCTTTTAAGCGTTTCCGCATGATCTCTCCACCTTCTTCAAACACTCTCGTAATTGTACCTGTTTCCACGAAAAAAACAAGGAAGCGTCACGTGTCCGCTTCCGTTGCACTAGGAATGACCCAGACTTGCAGTTGTTTTCGACCGAACGTCTTCGCTTTTTGTTCTCCGTCGACTAAAAGATCGATCTTATTGCCTTTGATGGCGCCGCCTGTATCGAGGGCGATCGCAAGACCCACTCCTTCGACGTAAACCTTCGTTCCGAGCGGAATGACTTTTGGATCCACTGCGATGATCGGCAATCCTTGATAGGTGATCGTGTCGGTCACGTCATATCCGGTCGCCGTCAAGGCGCGACCGTTATACAAACGACTGCCGTTTGAAGCCGGATCGTTCGTATACGCCGTCGCTTCGACCATCAAGCTCTTCGCACTCGAAAAATCAAGATCCGCATCGGCCTTTGGTGTTTCAGCTAGTGGATTCGTCGCCTGTTCTTCGTTAAAAACAGGGGTTTCGACAGGCGTTTCGACGGGTTTTGTCCCTACTTTGACGACTTGTTTGATTGGCGTCCGTGTCACTTGATCACCAATCAGTTTTTTCTCTTTGCTGAGACCGTCAGCGAGCGTCAACTGATACTTTTTCGTTCGGACACCCGGACGACCTGATGTCGTCACCAGTTGTTCGCCTTCCGGTAAAGTCGGATCCTCGACTTCTTCGATTTCAAACGGAACGAGCTGCTCCTGTGTCAGTGTCGCCCGACGTGTCGTGTTGACTGTGATCATGGTACCTTCCGTCACACGGGTGTCGGGATCCGGTGCAACTCGGTCTTCCTTTTGGAGCCGAACGCCTTCCCGCGCTAACAATTCCCGGACTGACGTCTCATACGTGTAGATTTGTCGTGCTTTTCCACCGACGACGAGATCAACGGGAAACGCTTCCCGGTACCGAACTGTCATACCGTTCGTTAAGACAGCGTCAGAGGACGGATAGATATCATCGGTGTCCGCTTTCTTGATGCCACGTTCCGCAAGCAAGTCCTTTACCTGACGCGCCTGCGTCCGAACACGACGGGACTCACCGTATCCCATGATCAATGTGATTTCCTTCGCCCGTTGAATGACGATTAACCGTTTTTTCGGTAAATCGGCACTAAGAGCCGGTTCAATCACATCATTGTCACGTGTCGTGATCCCTGCTTCTTCGAGCACACCATAGACGGAATCAGCCGTCGTTTTGACCTGCTGTTCCCGTCCATCAATCAAGACGGTCACGGTTTGCGGATGATCCATCATCCCGTAGACGAGTGCAGCAGCAAGCAACAGACTGCACCCGATCGTAATGAACGAAAGTGCACGCATCATGGCAGACGGAAGACCCGTTTCGCATTGGCCGTCGTTGCGGCTTCGACGTCGGCATACATCATGCCGCGGAGCTGGGCGATCTCTTCAGCGACGAACCGGACATAGGCCGGTTCATTACGTTTTCCACGGTGTGGTGTCGGCGTCAGATACGGACAATCCGTTTCGACGAGCAGACGGTCGAGTGGCACTTCCTGGGCGACACGCTTTGGCATTTTCGCATTTTTGAATGTGACGGGACCACCGAGTGAAATATAGAAATTCATCGCCAGGCAACGCGGCAATAATTCGGCACTCATGCTGTAGCTGTGCAGGATTCCCCCGACTTCTTGTGCATCCTCTTCTTCAAGGATCCGTAACGTATCCTCCGTCGCTTCCCGGTTATGGATGACAATCGGCTTCTTCTTCTGCTTCGCAAGGCGGATCTGTTTCCGGAAAGCTTCCTGTTGCACGTCCTTCGGTGACGTATCCCAGTGGTAGTCGAGACCGATTTCTCCGAGGGCGACGACTTTTTCGTGGTCCATCAACCGCTCGACCTTTTGATAGGCTTCCTCATCAAAATCAATCGAGTCGACGGGATGCCACCCGATGACGGCATAGAGATCGTCATACGCTTCGACGAGTTCCATGGCGCGATCAATCGTCTTATGATCGAATCCGACGACGATCATCGGTGAAACACCGTTCGCGCGTGCCCGCTCAATCGTTTCATGGACATCGTCCGCAAATTGGTCTGCATTCAAATGAGTGTGTGTATCGATTAACATATTGATTCGACTCCTTCTTTAAAAAAATGCCTGTGACATGAAGTCCACAGGCATCGGTTTTATTTTACGCTTGCGCCGTTCGCCATCGTTGACGGGACCGTCGCCAGTTCAAGTTTTCCTGCCTTTTCAGCAGCAAGGACCATTCCTTGTGAGAGTTCGCCACGTAATGTGACCGGTTTTAAGTTCGCTACGACGATGACCTTGCGACCGACTAAATCTTCCGGCTCATACCACTGTGCGATACCCGAGACGATTTGACGTGTTTCTTTGCCCATATCGACTTGTAACTTCAATAGTTTTTTCGCCTTCTTGATTTTTTCAGCCGTCACGACTTCACCGACACGGAGTTCGATTTGATCAAAGACATCGATCGTCGTTTCCGGACGAATGTCTTCGTCTTCTTCTTCAACTTCCTCTTCCTCGACACGCGCAGCAGAAGCTTGACGCATCATGTCGACGATCGCTTCGACTTCTTCTTTGACGTCGAGGCGCGGGAAGATCGGTGTCGCTGTACCGACTTTTGTTCCCGGTGTGATATCTGCGAACTTCTCGAGCGCCGCCCAGTCCATCGCTTGTCCGGAGAGGCCGAGTTGCGCAAAGATCTCTTTTGGTGAACGTGTCATGAACGGTTGCAGCATGATTGCGACGTGGCGCAGGACACCGACGAGGTGCACCATGACCGAACCGAGTTCGACCGTTTTGCTTTCGTCTTTTGCAAGCACCCACGGTTGTGTCTCATCAATGTATTTATTGGCACGACTGATCAATTGCCAAATGTGCGACAGCACGACAGAGAATTCCATATGTTCCATCGATGCTTCGACTTTCGTGACCGTTTCTTTCGCAAGATCCGAGAGCGTCGCATCAAACGGTGTCACGTTGCCTGTATAAGCAGGGATCTCACCGTCAAAGTATTTCGTGACCATCGCAATTGTCCGGTTGAGTAAGTTCCCGAGGTCGTTCGCTAAATCGTAGTTCATCCGCTCAACGAAGGCTTCTGGTGTGAACATACCGTCCGAACCGAATGGTACTTCCCGTAACAGGTAATAACGAAGGGCATCAAGACCGTAACGATCCGTCAATGGAATCGGATCGACGACGTTCCCTTTTGATTTCGACATTTTTCCGTCCTTCATTAACAACCAACCGTGCGCGAAGACTTTCTTCGGCAACGGGAGGTCAAGCGCCATCAAGAGTGCCGGCCAGATGATCGTGTGGAAACGAACGATTTCTTTTCCGACGAGATGGACATCTGCTGGCCAGTACTTATCGAAGTTACCGTGATCGTCCGTCCCGTAACCGAGTGACGAGATGTAGTTCGTCAACGCATCGATCCAGACGTAGACGACGTGTTTCGGATTCGACGGGACTTGTACACCCCAGTTGAATGTCGTCCGTGAGACCGCTAAGTCTTGCAGACCTGGTTTAATGAAGTTATTGATCATCTCGTGTTTACGTGATTCTGGCAAGATGAATGACGGATTCGCTTCAAAGTACTCAAGTAGACGGTCCGCGTACTTGCTGATCCGGAAGAAGTAACATTCTTCGCGCACGAGTTCGACCGGGTGTCCACTGTCAGGGCTTTTCCCGTCGACGAGTTGTGATTCCGTGTAGTATGTCTCATCCGGAATCGAATACCAACCTTCATATTCACCAAGGTAGATATCACCTGATTCGAGGAGTGTCTCGAATACTTTTTCGACGACTTTCTTGTGACGTGGTTCTGTCGTCCGGATATAATCGTCGTACGAGATGTCGAGACGATCCCATAAGACTTTAATCTGCTCGACGACACCGTCGACGAATGCCTGTTCCGAGATCCCGGCTTCCGCTGCTTTTTCCTGGATCTTTTGACCGTGCTCATCGCTACCTGTCAAATATCGGACGTCAAATCCTTGAAGTCGTTTGTACCGTGCCATCGCATCTCCAGCCACCGTCGTGTACGCGTGACCGATATGTAGTTTTGCACTTGGATAATAAATCGGGGTCGTGATATAAAATGTCTTTGCCATGTTATTCCTCCGTTCTCTGATTTCCTTCTTCATTATAGGCTATTATACGCTGTTACGGGGCTGATGTCGAAACTCGCTTTTTGTCGAATCGAAACATTTTTTGACATCGGACATCAAATTACAAAAAAACACACTCTATAGTTTGATTTCCTTAAAAAAGGGAAAATGTATTAATAAATCGTTTCAAATATGGGGTTTTTGAGAAATAAATGACATTTTGATTTCAAGGTAATCAGATTGGTTGACTACTTTTGGAAAGTCTAGTATTCTACATTCTATAGAAACGATGTCGAATTTTGACGATTTTTCAAAAGAAAAAGAGACCCATGACATCAAAGGAGGAACAACAAAATGAAATCAACAGGTATTGTACGTAAAGTAGATGAGCTCGGTCGTGTCGTTATTCCAATCGAATTACGCCGCACACTTCAAATCGCAGAAAAGGATGCACTCGAGATCTATGTCGATAACGAACAGATCATCCTTAAAAAATATAAACCAAACATGACTTGCCAAGTCACAGGTGAAGTATCAGAAGATAACTTCAAATTAGCGGATGGCAAATTGATTCTTTCACCAGACGGCGCACAGCGCGTTCTCGTTGAATTAAAAGATTTCCTCGATCGCCACTACGCTAGCAACGAATAACAAGGAAGGAAGCTCCTAACGGGGCTTCCTTTTTTTAGTCTGCTTCATGAAACGCGAGGTACAATTCCTGCCGATCCAGTCCGCGTTCTTTTGCGACACGCTTCAACGCCGCATTCGGCTTTTCGCCTTCTTCGATATACCGGCGGATTTGCTCGAGCGGATCACTGTCTTGGATGACCGTGTCCGGTCGTTCTTCGTTTGATCCTTCGACAAGGACGACGAACTCGCCCCGAACGTCTTCTGCTGCCCAAGCGCGTAGTTCACTGACAGTGCCACGAATGTATTCTTCATACCGTTTCGTGAGTTCCCGGGCTAATGTCACGTGGCGATTGCCGAGTACCTCTTCGATTCCTTGCAGCATCTCTTTCAATCGATGCGGTGCTTCATAAAAAACGAGTGTTCCTATTTCATATTTCAGGTGTTCCAGCGCTTCGCGGCGCTCTTTTTTCTTCCGTGGCAAAAAGCCGTAATACAAAAAGCGTTCCGTCGATAATCCGGACGCGACAAGAGCGGTCAACGCAGCATTTGCCCCCGGCAGCACGATCACAGGAATATCTGCTGCGATCGCTTGACGAATCAAATCACTTCCCGGATCCGAGATACCCGGCATACCGGCATCGGAAACGAGAGCGACTTGTTTTCCTGACTGCAAGTCAGCGAGCAATCGTTCGCCGCTCGTTTGTTTATTGTGTTCGTGGTAACTGACGAGTTTCGTCTCAATCGAAAAATGCCGAAATAGTTTCATCGTCTGCCGGGTATCTTCCGCTGCAACGATATCGGATTCCTGTAAAATCCGGACGGCCCGGTACGTCATGTCTTCTAGATTACCGATCGGTGTCGGGACGATATAAAGACCGGCTCCTGGTTGTTGATAGCTACTCGTCGCTTTCATGAAGTTCCTCCTTGAATCAGCCGTTCCTTTTGTGAACGGGTTAATTGTTTAATCGCATACTCCCGCTTCATCGCTTCCGACTTCGTTGCAAAGACTTCCTGATGAACGAGGACGACCGGTAGACGGGCGCGGGTATACTTCGCACCCTTACCTGCGTTATGTGTCGCGATGCGTTGCGTGACGTCTACCGCGTAACCCGTATAATACGTATCATCTTGGCAACGGACGATATAGACCGCATGCTCAGACATCGAATAATTCCTTCATCTGCGTCGCGTACGCATTATCCGCTTCATAGACGATGAAGGGGGGAAGCACCTTCAGTCCCGGTTTTGCGTCCTTGATCCCTTCGATTAACAACATGTTTGCTTCTTTCCCTGCTTTTGGATAAATCAACTGCATCCGCTTCGGTTCTAGACGATACGTCCGCATCAAGGTAACGATATCAAGCAATCGTTCCGGACGATGAACGAACGCTGCTTTTCCGCCTTGTTTTAATAAATCCGCAGCACCACGAATACAGTCTTCAAGCGTACAGAGAACTTCGTGTCTTGCAATCGTATAGTGTTCACTCTGATTTTGATTCGATGTCTCGTTGGCTAAAAAATAAGGCGGGTTACACGTAACCGCATCATAGATCCCGTATCCGAGACACGCTCCCGCCTCTTTGACGTCGCCTTCGATCATCTCAATCTGGTCGTTCAGTTCATTCAAGTCGATGCTACGACGTGCCATCTCCGCCAGTCGCGGTTGAATTTCAAGACCTGTGATCTGTCCTTTCGTCCGGTAGGATAAAAAGAGTGGAATGGCACCGTTTCCCGAACAGAGATCGGCAATCCGTCCCTGCTGAATCGGGACCCAGGCAAACCGTGCGAGCAGTGCCGCATCGAGTGAATAGGAAAAGACGGACGGACTTTGAATGATTTTCCCCTCTTGTCCTAAGAGATAATCGAGTCGCTCGTCTGGTAATAGTTCAAACATGTGATGCCTTCCTTTCCGAAAAAAAGACTGACTCATGTAGAAGTCAGCCTCTCAATGTTTCGTTAACATGGATAAGCAGAAAAGACAATCGCCGTCTTTTCGTACTTGTCCATAATGCAAGTTACAGATGTGGAATCCTTCCTGGTACAAGCGTCCGAGATTATCATAGCCTGCGCCGACGCCCGCTTCCGCTGCTTCCGCTTCCGTGACCGGCTGTTGTTCATCGCGTTCGACTTTTTCCCGAAGATGATGATTCTCCAGATACAGGTGTTGGTTCTCTTCCATCATGTAAGCCAGCTGATCTTTTAACACGCTCAGATGCTCAGTCAGCAAATGAATCTGTTGCTCAATCGCATCGACACGCGTAATGATTTCTTTTTTATCGACTCTCTCCACGCGTATGCACCCCGTTATTCTTTTGGTCGTTTTGATTTTACGGCACCGACGGACAATAATTCTTCCATCGAATACGTCAAGACGCGGGAACGATCCTTCAGTTCGATTTGAACGACTTGATCGAGGATGTTCAAGCCAACGACGCGTCCTTCGCCTTCAGGTACCGTTAATCGTTTTCCGTAATCCGGCAAGTCACGGCGCATCTCTTCATACGTATCGTTCTCATATTTCAGACAGCACATCAAACGACCACATACCCCTGAAATCTTCGTCGGATTCAATGAGAGATTTTGATCTTTTGCCATCTTGATCGAGACCGGTTCGAACTCACCGAGAAAAGACGAACAACATAAGACACGACCACATGGACCGATGCCTCCCAGTAACTTTGCTTCATCCCGAACACCGATTTGACGGAGTTCGATGCGCGTCCGGAAGACAGCTGCTAAATCTTTGACGAGCTCACGGAAGTCAACACGTCCTTCTGCCGTGAAGTAGAAAATGACCTTATTGCGGTCAAACGTGTACTCGACATCGACCAATTTCATATCGAGTTTATGTTCACGAATTTTTTCGACACATACCGCATGCGCATCCAGCGCTGCGACTTTATTTTCGCGGACGATCATTGCATCCTTATCGTCAGCAATCCGAAGAATGGATTTCAGTGGCAACACCACATCTTCTTCGTCCATTTGTTTATCGGCGATGACCACTTCGCCATATTCAATGCCCCGTACCGTCTCAACGATGACTGCTTGTCCTCGTGATAATGACTCTTGTCCAGGTGCAAAATAATAAATTTTGCCCGCTTCTTTAAAGCGAACGCCTACTACTTCTAGCATGTCGCTCTACCCTTTCTGTAAGTCAAACATGAGACGCTCAACTGTTAATTGGGGATTAACATTCGCTTCGACCCGTCGGACTGCGGCAAGCACAGCTTGTAACCAGCGGGTGATCGTCGTCTGGCTCTTGGACCCCATCTGTTCAAGTTGGGGTTTACTATTCGTATAGGTCATCCCTTCCCACGCCGGATTCAGTTTCAGGCGTAAGACATCCTCGAAGAAACAAGTGACGAGTTCAAGACCGATTCGGACATCCTGACGGTTCTTGAATTGCCCCATCCATTTCTCTTGTACGAACAGCGGTAAATCAGCCGGACGATTCGCTAATTCCTCCATCAATTGTAACACTGACGCTCGCGCATTTACAAACCAGTCTTCGAGTAATGCTTCTTCCGCATCCTCGACTTTTGGATAGACACGCGCTGCCAGTTGTGTCAACTCGTGGTCCCGTCCCGTTTTTTCAGACAGGACAGCTCCGATCATTTGACGATCCGCCGGACGAAAACTTAATAACTGTCCCCGCGACCGAATCGTCGGTAGGAGGAGCTGGGGTTGGTTCGTCAGTAATAAAGCCACTTTCCCTTCCCCTGGCTCCTCAAAGAACTTCAGCAGGCTGTTCGCTGCCTGAGGTGTCATCTTATGGGACTGGGTAATGACATAAATTTGACGATCGCCTTCGAGTCCCCGCAGTGAGAGGTCATGCATCAATTGCTGAATCTGCTCTTTTTTGATGGTTGCGCCATCTGGTTCGATTTCATAATAATCGACCAGGTTGCCACTTTCCATCCGCCGACAGCTACGACAGACACCACACGGTTCTACATCGACCGGTGCTTCACAAAAAAGGCTCTTTGCGAACAAGTGAGCCGCTTCAAGTAGAAGCGGCTCATAATCTCCGGTGAAGATATAAGCGTGATTGATTCGGTCGTTACGCAACGAATTTTGAAGAATCGTCGAAATGACCGATTGTGTCTGTTCTAGTTCATGAAACGTCTGCATTAGAATTGGTGAAACCCTTCGATTGGTAAGACGAAGACCGTCGCTCCACCGACTTGGACTTCAACAGGATACGGGATATAAGAATCCGCATGCCCACCCATGGGTGAAATCGGGGATACCATCTGTTCACGACTCGAACAATTCTTTTTAATCAATCGTAAGAGATCATCAAGGCGCTCACTTTGAACACCAATCATGAACGTCGTATTCCCTTCTTTTAGGAAACCACCTGTCGTTGCCAGTTTTGTCGCTCGGAAGTCATGCTCGACAAGTGCTTCCGCCAAACGTAGGCTATCTTTATCTTGAACAATCGTAATGACCATTTTCATGAGAATCTCTCCCTTTCTTTTAAATACGTCATGACATCTTCCACTAAATCGGTGTGAATGTCTTCAATCGATCGATTGGCTTGCACGATTTGTACTCGTTCCGAGTCAGTCGCAGCAATCTGTTGAAAGCCTTCATAGACACGAGCACGAAACGCATCATCTCGTTGCTCGATTCGATCAAGTGCTCCCCGGTCCATCATTCGTTTTTTAGAATCCGTTACCGTTAAATCAAATAAATACGTCCGGTCTGGCGCTAATCCGCCTGTTGCAGAATCATTGATTTGACGCACGAGATCAATCGGATGCCCGAGACCATATCCTTGATAGGCAAGTGATGCATCCACGAATCGGTCACATAAGACGATCGTTCCTGCCTCTAACGCCGGTCGAATCAATTCCTCGACATGTTGGGCACGAGACGCTGCATACAATAGAATTTCTGTCATCTCTGTCATCTCTTCAAAAACAGGGTTCAGAATCAACGAACGGACTTCGTTTCCGACGCGTGTGCCTCCCGGTTCTCGTGTCGTGATGACGTTATAACCCTTTTCTTTTAACACATCACTAAGCAATTGTAGTTGTGTCGTTTTACCGGCACCATCTGGTCCTTCGACAGTAATGAACGTACCTTTCATGCTTCAAACCCTTCCTCTATGACGCGTAACGCTCCGTGTTGCAATTGTTCGCCCCCTTGCAAGTGAACGGTTACGGTTTGATAATGTCGCAAGCGTAGTATCTGTTCCGCCGTAATGCGCTCACCTCTGACGATCAACGGGATGCCTGGCGGGTACGGAATAATCGTTTCGAGTGAAACACGACCGATACACTCATCCAGACGACGGAACATACCTGTTGCTTGTTCTAACTGTTCATAAGAACAAGCTAAAGCAGATACCTGTATTTTACCCATAATTGGTTGCTCGATATACCTTTTCGAGGGAATTCCTTCTGATTTCATTATTTGAATGGCTCGTTCGACACGATGGACCCAGTCATCCTGCTCAGACTTAGTCAGCAGACGAAGCGGTAAAATACAGACGACGTGATCTCCTAGAGCAAATTCCGCATCGAGCTGAACCGCTCGTAATGCTTTCAACAATGCGTCTCCTGCATATCCTTCGTACGTTAACGTCATCCGTGACCAATCGTCAAAACGAAGGACAGTCACATGATCAACGCGTTGAAGTGTTTCGACGAACGCATCGTGACTAGCCCGAATATCTGACATACCTTTAACTGTCCACTGTTCGCGATAGGAACGGGCATAGTCTAATGAAGCCAGTAGTAAATACGAAGGACTCGATGTTTGAAACGCTTGCAGTGCCCGTTGTAACTTCCTTCTCATCTTTTCCGAAAATCGCTCATGCATCCATGCGCCCATTGTCAGTGCAGGTAGTGTTTTATGTGCCGACTGGACAACTGCTGTCGCTCCTAATTCAAAGGCAGAGTGCACACCAAATGCTTCACCAAAGTGAGCGCCATGTGCTTCATCGACTAGCAAAGGAATGCCGTACGACTGTGTCACCTCAATCAACGACGCGATATCAGCTGCTTCGCCGTAATAGGTTGGTGATGTCACAAACACACCAACTCCTCCCGGGTATTTCGTAAACGCTTCCTTTAATGTTTCACGTGAAACATGCCCACTGATTCCGGTTTCTTCATGGATCTCCGGTTCAAGGAAAACCGGTTCAATGCCTAACCATTCCAATGCATTAAACACGGATTTGTGCGAATTACGCTGTACATAAACGCGTTCTCCTCTTGCTGCTGTAGCTGCAAGCATCGCCCAATTTCCGACGGTTGAGCCATTGACGAGAAAATGACTCGCTTGTGCATCATACACCTGCCGCAATAAGGCAATCGCGTCAGCAATAGCTTCTTCTGGGTGATGAAAATCATCGAGTCCCGGCAATTCTGTAACATCCCACTTAAAAAAGTCTGGCAGAGATGTCAGTGTGCCATTTTTATGTCCGGGAACATGCCATGAGATCGGCGTTCGATTTAAGTGACGTTGAAGTGCATGTACAATAGGAAGTTCGTGTTTCATGAAAACACTCCTTTTTTCATCTAAAATGATTACACAAAAAGACCGACCTGCAATCTGCAGATCGGTCAAGTGCCTGGCAACGTCCTATCCTCACAGGGGGAAGCCCCC
>NZ_JBOZGJ010000019.1:0-40282 GCF_050846835.1 Exiguobacterium sp. TDN 0502
GCCATAGAAAAAGCTCCCTTCAAAAAGTAGACAGTTTTTGTTATTTCAACTGTCTACTTTTTGGGGAGCATATCAGAGCGGCGTGTGACGAGTCATTCTTTTTTTGTTAGAACTAGAACGTGACAGTCCATATTCGACTCCTAAAGGAAAAGTAAGCGCGATTAGCGCTTTCGTCGTCAGGGATAGGTAAGACCCGACAGGTCGCATTGGATACGACGTGTCGCGACGTACCTCCCGCCTTTGGAGAGCGAATGTGACAGAAACGTTCATTGCTGAAGCAGAATCTAAATCAGAAAATCAGTCCATGTTTCCGTCATTTTTTTGATTTCCTTAAAAAATAGGCAGTCGTTCCGATGACCGCGATGAACAGCCAGACCAAGACTCCTGCCGTTGCCAATAATTCAATCATCCGATTCATCCTTTCGGTTCTTTGTTTCACTGTATCGCAGAATGGGAAACTGTTCAAAGGGTCACGCAATTCGGTTGACATCGGACGGACAATTCCTTATAGTAAAAGATGTAATTAGCACTCGTCAAAAGTGAGTGCTAACAAAATAAGGTGGTGAAGAAGGTGCTGACGGATCGTCAATTGTTGATTTTACGTGCAATCGTCGATGATTACATCAAGACTGCTCAACCCGTCGGCTCACGGACGCTCTCGAAACGAGACGACGTGACGTTCAGTTCCGCGACCATTCGTAACGAGATGGCGGACCTCGAAGAGATGGGTCTGATTGAAAAGCCGCACACTTCCGCAGGACGGATTCCATCCGAACTCGGATATCGTTTTTATGTCGACCATCTGATTCGTCCGGAAAGCATCACACCAAAAGAAGCGCAGGCATTGAAATCACTCTTTGCCCATTCCGTGAATGAGAATGATCGGTTGATCCGGCATACAGCAGACCTGTTGAGCGATTTAACCCATTACACGACGCTTGTACTTGGTCCAAAAGAAGAAGGGCAACGTCTGCATCATCTGGAATTGATTCCCCTTGCAGAAGGTCGTGTCGTCATCGTTCTCGTCACCGAGACGGGACATGTCGAACACAAGACGTTGCAATTGAATCAAGCATTGTCTCAGGAAGCAGCAAGCCGCTTGATGGAACGTCTGAATCAGACGTTACGGGGAACACCGCTTTCTGCGCTCCGCAGTCGATTGCTTGAGGAAATCCGGCGCTTCCGTTCAGAGCACTCTGAACAGACGGTCTTGCTCTCGAAGGCACTTGATCTCGTCTTGACGGATCAAGAGGAGCGGCCGTTCATCTATCTCGGTGGGAAAGCCAACATGTTCGATCAGCCCGAGTTTCAGGATGTCGCAAAGTTACGACCGGTGCTTGAGTTGATCGAACAGCAAGAAGCCGTTCTCGATTTCCTACGACCAAATCTTGATAATCAAATCTTGATTACGATCGGGAGCGAGAACAATGTCGATGCCCTGAAAGATTGCAGTGTCATCCGGGCCCATTATTCGGTCGATGGCGTCTCGATTGGAACACTGGCATTGATTGGACCGAAACGGATGGATTACAATCGGGGAATCAACTCGATTATCCATTTACTCCAAGCATTCCAAGCCGAATTGCATAAGAACAATTTGGATTGAATATAGAAAGGGGCTCGATTCAGAGTGGAAGAAAAAGAACAGAATCAAAACCTCCAACAAGATGAAAACGTGACAGAGCCGACTGACACAGTCGAAGTCACAGAAGAAGAAGTCATTCAGGCGGATCTCGTCGAAGACGAGAAACCAGACTTCGAAGCACAACTCGCAGAAGCAAAAGCTTCAGAGTTACGTCTCCGTGCGGATTTTGAGAATTTCAAACGTCGCAACCGCGTCGAAGCGGAGAATCGTGCGAAGTATTCTTCACAAGCCATCGTCGAAAAGCTATTGCCGCTCGTCGATAACTTAGATCGCGCACTTCAAATCGAGACAGAAAACGATGAGACGAAATCCGTCTTAGCTGGCGTTGAAATGGTAAAACGTCAACTCGTTGAAACACTTCAAAATGAAGGTGTCGTTGAGATTCCTGCCGTCGGAGAAGCGTTCGATCCGAATCTGCACCAAGCAGTCGTTCAAGAAGCAAGTGAAGAACATGAATCAGGTATCGTCACTGCTGAATTCCAAAAAGGGTACAAATTGCACGATCGTGTAATTCGTCCAAGTATGGTTAAAGTAGCTGAGTAATCAGTAAAAACTTAATTATTCCAATCACTGAAAGCGAGGAAATGGATCATGGCAAAAATCATCGGTATTGACTTAGGGACAACGAACTCATGTGTTGCAGTAATGGAAGGTGGCGAACCAGTCGTCATCGCTAACGCAGAAGGAAACCGTACGACACCATCTGTCGTCGCATTCAAAAACGGCGAGCGTCAAGTAGGGGAAGTCGCAAAACGTCAAGCGATCACGAACCCGAACACGATCATGTCGATCAAGCGTCATATGGGTACGGACTATAAAGTAGAAGTTGAAGGCAAAGACTATACACCACAAGAAGTCTCTGCGATCATCCTTCAAAAACTAAAAGCACAAGCAGAAGACTACCTCGGTGAAAAAGTCACAGAAGCTGTCATCACAGTACCTGCTTACTTCAACGATGCAGAACGCCAAGCGACAAAAGACGCTGGTACGATTGCTGGTCTTGATGTCAAACGGATCATCAACGAGCCTACAGCGGCAGCACTCGCATACGGTCTCGAAAAAGGCGAAGACCACACGATTCTCATCTATGACCTTGGTGGTGGTACGTTCGACGTGTCGATCCTCGAACTCGGTGACGGGGTCTTTGAAGTTGTTTCAACTGCTGGTGACAGCCGTCTTGGTGGAGATGATTTCGACCAAAAAATCATCGATTATCTCGTAGCAGAATTCAAAAAAGAAAACGGCATCGATCTTGCTCAAGACAAGATGGCACTTCAACGTTTGAAAGATGCTGCTGAAAAAGCGAAAAAAGACCTTTCAGGTGTTTCTTCAACACAAATCAGCCTTCCGTTCATCACAGCTGGCGCATCAGGTCCACTTCACTTGGAAATGACACTTTCACGCGCGAAATTCGACGACCTCACAGCAGATCTCGTTGAACGTACGATGGAACCAACACGCCGTGCTATGAACGATGCAGGCCTGACACCAGACAAAATCGACAAAATCATCCTCGTTGGTGGTTCGACTCGTATTCCTGCAGTTCAAAAAGCAATCCAGGACTTCACTGGTAAAGAATCGTTCAAAGGAGTTAACCCGGATGAGGTCGTTGCCCTCGGTGCAGCGGTTCAAGGTGGCGTATTGACTGGAGACGTCAAAGACGTCGTTCTTCTCGACGTAACTCCACTCTCACTCGGTATCGAAACAATGGGTGGCGTGATGACGAAATTGATCGATCGTAACACAACGATCCCAACTTCAAAATCACAAGTCTTCTCAACAGCAGCAGACAGCCAACCAGCTGTTGACATCCACGTCCTCCAAGGGGAACGTCCAATGGCAGCAGATAACAAAACACTTGGTCGCTTCCAATTGACGGACATTCCGCCAGCACCACGTGGTGTGCCACAAATCGAAGTTAAATTCGACATCGATGCGAACGGTATCGTTAACGTTTCTGCGAAAGATCTCGGAACGAACAAAGAACAGTCGATCACGATCCAATCATCAAGCGGTTTGACTGAAGCGGACATCGAGCAAATGGTCAAAGATGCAGAAGCAAACGCAGACGCAGACAACAAGCGTAAAGAAGAAGTCGAATTACGCAACGAAGCAGACCAACTCGTCTTCGCAACAGATAAAGCGATCAAAGACCTCGGTGAGCAAGTCGCTGATGCTGATAAAGAAAAAGCAGAAGCTGCAAAAGAAAAAGTAACAAAAGCTCTCGAAGGAACAGACATTGAAGCAATCCGTGCTGCAAAAGACGAATTGTCGACAGTCGTTCAAGAGTTGACACAAAAAGTCTACGAGAACATGGCACAGCAACAAGCCGGCGCTGAAGGCGCACAAGCTGGTGGTCAAGACGACAACGTCATGGACGCTGAGTTCGAAGAAGTCGACGAGAAAGACAACAAGTAATTCATCCGACCGATTTTTCGGGCGCTAGAGAGAGCCAAAGCGTATCCGCGCTTTGGCTCTTTCCATGTCGCACGAAGTTCGGTAAAATCAAACAGTATGAAATGAATCGGAATAGAGAGAGGAAGACTGCACGTGGAAAAACGCGATTATTATGAAATACTAGGCGTCGCGCGCGATGCCTCATCAGCGGAAATCAAACGCGCGTACCGTAAGCTTGCCCGGACGTATCACCCGGACGTCAACAAGGAAGCGGATGCGGATGCGAAATTCAAGGAACTATCGGAAGCATATGAAGTATTATCCGATGACAATAAACGAGCACGTTACGACCAATTCGGTCATCAAGATCCATCACAAGGTGGCGGTGGATTCAGTGGAGCTGAAGGATTCGGAGATATCTTCGACATGTTCTTCGGCGGCGGACGTCGTCAAGATCCGAACGCACCACGTAAAGGACAGGACTTACAATACGTCGAAGAAATCGACTTCATGGAATCGGTCACAGGTGTTGAGAAGACGATCACGATTCCAGTCGAAGAAGATTGCGGCACATGTCACGGTTCAGGTGCTAAACCAGGAACACATCCGGAAACATGTAAACGATGCGGTGGGTCAGGTCATATCAACGTCGAACAAAATACGATGTTCGGTCGTGTCGTCAATCAAACGACGTGTTCGACGTGTCATGGTCGTGGACAAATCGTCAAGGAACCATGTGAAACATGTCGTGGCGCCGGTCGTGTCCGTAAAAACAAAGATGTCCGTGTCAAAATTCCAGCAGGGATCGACAATGGTCAACAAATTCGTTTAGCAGGTAAAGGGGAAGCCGGTGTCAACGGTGGACCAGCAGGTGACTTGTATGTCGTCGTCCGTGTCGCAGCACACGAACTGTTCGAACGCGTCGATGATCATATCGTCATGGATATGCCACTGACGTTTGCGCAAGCAACACTCGGCGATGAGATCGAAGTACCAACCGTTCACGGGAAGGTCAGTCTAAAGATTCCAGCCGGCACACAAACAGGATCACGGTTCCGTTTACGTGGAAAAGGGATGCCGAACGTCCGGTCCGGTCACCATGGCGACCAGTACGTCAACGTCGTCGTCATCACACCGAAGAACCTGACGGAACGTCAAAAAGAACTACTACGCGAATTCAATGAAATTAGCGATGAAAAAGGTGTCGAAGAGCAACACGAAGGTGTCTTCAGCCGGATTAAGACATTCTTCACAGGGTGATCACTACAGAGGAGCGTGACAAGAAATGAAATGGTCAGAGATCTGTGTCCATACGACACAAGAAGCCATCGAAGCAGTTTCGAACATCTTACATGAAGCGGGAGCAAGCGGCGTCGTCATCGAGGACATCGAAGATTTCGAGATGATGTCCCACCGCGAAGATAACTTCGGTGAAATTTGGGATGAGACGAAACGGGACGAGTATCCGACACAAGGCGTACTCGTGAAGGCGTATCTTGCAGAAAGCAGCGATTTGACGGACACGATCAAAGGCATCGAACATGACATCCAGCAGTTGACGAACTTCGGTCTGTCGATTGGCGCGGGTGCTGTCACGCTGACTCAAGTAGATGAAGAAGACTGGGCGCATTCATGGAAGCAATTCTATAAGCCAGTCAAGATCAGTCGCCATCTGACGGTCGTCCCGATGTGGGAAGACTACACACCACAACCGGATGAAAAAATCATCGAGCTCGATCCGGGCATGGCATTCGGAACGGGAACACACCCGACGACGGTCCTCTGTATTCAAGCGATTGAGAACTACTTGCAAGAGCAAGACCGTGTCGTTGATGTCGGAACGGGATCCGGTGTCCTCGCGATTGCAGCTGCGAAGCTTGGGGCAAAGGATGTCTTTGCACTCGATTTAGACGAAGTCGCTGTCAAATCAGCGACGGAAAACGTCGCTTTGAACGAAGTCAGTGAGCAGATCACGGTTCGCCAAGGCGACTTGATGAAGGAATTGAGTGAGCCGGTCGAGTTGATCGTCGCAAACATCTTAGCGGAAGTCATCCTCCTCTTCGTCAAGGATGCCTATACATTGACGTTACCAGGTGGTCATTTCATCGCTTCCGGTATCATTAGTCAGAAGAAGGATATGGTCGTCCAAGCGATGCAAGAAGCAGGATTTACGATCGTCGAGACAACGAAGCTTGAGGACTGGGTCGCGATCATCGCGAAACGGGAGGCGTAAACACATGCAACGGTATTTCGTCGAGCCCTCGATGCGTCAGGGAGATGTGTTTCATCTCCCGAAAGACGACGCACACCATATGAAAAACGTCATGCGAATGGAAGTCGGCGGAGAGATTCTCGTACTCGACGGGACAGGTCTTTACCGGTGCCGCCTGGAAGCACTCGATAAACAAGCGGCTTCTGCCCGGATCGAAGAGACGCTACCGATCGAGACAGAATTACCGATTCGCGTGACGATCGCCCATGGATTGCCAAAAGGCGATAAGATCGAACTCGTTGCCCAAAAAGCAACGGAACTCGGAATCCATCATCTACGGATTTTCGAAGCCGACCGTTCCGTCTCGAAATGGGATCAGAAGAAGGTTCCGAAAAAGATTGAACGACTCGAAAAAATCGTCAAGGAAGCAGCGGAACAATCGTACCGTGCCCACTTGCCGACGGTCGACTTCGTGGCGTATGATGAAGTCTTACAGGATGCATCGAACTATACGGCTTGTCTGGTTGCCTATGAAGAATCAGCGAAACAAGGGGAGGCCTCCGTCCTCGCTACGACGCTTGCTGGGCTGCAGGAGGGCGATTCCCTTCTTGTCGTCATCGGACCTGAAGGTGGGTTCGCTGAAGCAGAAATCGCACGTTTGACGGATGCCGGTTTTAAAAAAGCCGCTCTAGGGCGTCGCATCTTACGGACGGAAACGGCACCATTTTATGTCCTTTCCGCCGTCTCGTATCATTTTGAATTGAAAGGGTGAACGAAATGGCAACTGTTGCCTTTCAAACGCTTGGCTGTAAAGTCAACCATTACGAAACAGAAGCTGTCTGGCAACTGTTCAAGGACGCTGGCTACGCACGCGTTGATTTTGCGGATCATGCGGACGTGTATGTCGTCAATACATGTACGGTCACGAATACCGGAGACAAGAAAAGTCGCCAAGTCATCCGACGGGCGATTCGCCAAAATCCGGATAGTGTCATCTGCGTAACGGGCTGTTATGCCCAAACATCTCCTGCTGAGATCATGGCGATTCCTGGCGTCGATGTCGTCGTCGGAACACAAGATCGGCATAAAATGATTGGATACATCGAACAATTCCGTGAAGAACGTATGCCAATCAATGCGGTCGGAAACATCATGAAAGCCAAAGTCTATGAAGAACTGGATGTACCGGCCTTTACGGACCGGACACGGGCTTCGTTGAAAATTCAAGAAGGTTGTAACAACTTCTGTACGTTCTGTATCATCCCATGGGCGCGTGGTCTCATGCGGTCTCGTCAACCAGAAGATGTCTTGAAGCAAGCACAACAGCTCGTTGATGCGGGTTACAAAGAAATCGTCTTGACAGGAATCCATACAGGTGGATACGGAGAAGACTTGAAAGACTACAACTTAGCGAAATTACTGAAAGCACTCGAATCCGTCAATGGGCTTGAACGCTTACGCATTTCGTCGATCGAAGCGAGTCAAATCACGGACGAGGTACTTGATGTCCTGAAGGATTCACCGATCGTCGTTCGTCACTTGCACGTTCCGATCCAGTCGGCATCGGATACGGTCCTTCGCCGGATGCGCCGGAAGTATACGATGGCAGAATTCGGAGAACGGATCACGCGTCTGAAGGAAGTCCTGCCTGACTGTGCGATCACGTCAGATGTCATCGTCGGTTTCCCAGGTGAGACGGAAGAAGAGTTCATGGAAACGTTCAACTTCATCAATGATCATAAGTTCAGTGAGTTGCATGTCTTCCCGTACTCGAAACGGACAGGGACACCAGCTGCGATGATGGACGATCAAGTCGAGGAATCGATTAAAGAAGAACGCGTCGCGCGTTTGATCGCCTTATCGGATCAACTTGCGAAGGAATATGCTTCGAAATACGAAGGGGAACTGCTTGAGATCATTCCGGAAGAATTTTCGGAAGAAGCAGGCGGTCGTCTCGTCGGTTATACGGATAACTATCTGCGTGTCGCAATCGAAGGCGATGAGTCGATGATTGGGCAACTCGTTCGTGTCAAAATCACGAAAGCGGGCTATCCGATGAATGACGGTCAATTCGTTCGCATCATGCAGACATTAAAAGACGCTGCGGTCTAATGATTCGTAAAAGCGATCTCGATATATGCATATAAGAAAACAGCCTCGAAATAGGGGCTGTTTTCTTACGTTACTATGTAGGGTGCTTTAGATTTTTAAAATAACTTTTAATCGATTCATTTTAGAAAATGATTTTATGTTATGGTTTTCATAAGTAGATTATTACCAGAAACAAGACCTCATGATAGGAGCATATCACTTCACATAAAAAGGGATTTTTCAAAATGAAAACAAACGGATTATCAGTTCTATCAGTCATCTTAACAGTATTGATGTTCATCGTTTTATTTAATCAAGAGGCATTTGCGTATAGTTCAATTATTTTAATCGTCCTAATAATAAGTATTACTTGTTTGACGTTTTTGAACACAGGTAAGAAAAAACAATGAATCGATCATTGAATTAAAGACTAAAGACGACATGCATTGCTTTTCTTACATAGAGGAGCATCGCATGTTATTTTGTTTTCATTTCAGGAATGCGCTACACTGAATACAGTTCAATTAAGGAAAGAGGATATCATTCATGCGAATCAACAAATTCATTAGCGAAACGGGCTTTTGCTCAAGACGTGCTGCCGATAAACTGATCGATGCAGGTCGTGTGACGATCAACGGTCTGACAGCAGAACTCGGCTCGCAAGCTGAAGAGACGGACGTCGTCGAAATCGACGGTCAGCCGCTCCAGACAAAACCAAAACCTGTCTACATCGTCTTAAATAAACCAGTCGGCATCACGTGTACGACGGAGCTTGACATCGAAGGAAACATCATCGATTTCGTCAACCATCCGAAGCGGATTTTCCCGATCGGTCGTCTCGATAAAGATTCAGACGGCTTGATTCTTTTGACGAATGACGGTGATGTCGTCAACCGGATCTTACGAGCGGAAAACAATCACGATAAGGAATATATCGTAACCGTCGATGCACCAATCACGGATACGTTCATTCAAGGCATGGCAAGTGGTGTCGACATTCTCGGCACGACGACGAAGGAATGTATCGTTGAGCCGCTCGAGACACGGACGTTCCGGATTATCTTGACGCAAGGATTAAATCGTCAGATTCGGCGGATGTGTAAAGAGTTCGGCTACCGGGTCAAGCGTCTTCAACGTGTCCGGATCATGAACATCGAGCTCGGCGATTTACCGATCGGTTCTTGGCGTGATGTGACAGAAGAGGAATTACGTGAATTGTTTACGACGCTTGACGGGCAATAAGGTTCAAAGAAAGTCGCCACTCGGCGGCTTTCTTCATACATAAGGGGGATGACCGTGGATAAACGGGGTATGAGTGCGACATTCGTCGCCTACGTGATTGGTGGACTGTTGCCGATCTACAAAGTATTTGCTGCTGGTATTCCAGCATGGACGGTCGTTTCGATTCGGATATTGAGTGCGTTCATTTTCGTGACGTTGTTACTACGCCTGACGAAGAAATTCCAATTCGTTCGTCAATTATGGCAAAACAAACGTCAGCGCTATACCGTGCTTGCGGCAGGACTCGTATTGGGCGGGAACTGGTCGCTCTATCTGTACGCCATCGGGGAAGGGTATATCGTTGAGTCATCACTCGGGTATTACATCAATCCGCTCGTCAGCGTCTTGTTCGGTTTGATCTTTTTTAAGGAACGATTGACGCGTCCGCAAGCGATTGCGATTTTATCAGCAATCATCGGTGTGATGATTTTAACGCTCGGTTATGGTCAATTTCCGATCATCGCCTTTTCACTTGCCGTTTCGTTCGCCTTTTACGGTGTGCTGAAGAAAAAGGCAGCAGCCGAACCATTATCCGGATTATTTTTAGAGACACTGGTCACGCTCCCGTTCGCTCTCTTGACATTAGGCGTAACGGATAGTCAACCGCTTGCGATGCCGACGAGTGCGCTGATTGCGATCATCATGCTCGGGATCGCAACGGCGGTCCAATTAATGTTATTCGGATACGGAATGCCGAAAATCCCGTTCGTCTACGTCGGGATTCTCCAATACATTGCCCCGACGCTGACGCTGCTCCTTGGAATTTATCTATTTAATGACGTCTTTACGACGATTCACTTCATCGCCTTCCTGTTCATTTGGATTGCTGTTGCTCTCTTTACGATCAGCGGTTTATCGGCAGGGAAAATGCGAATGAAGAAGGTATCATAATGAAAGAAGGGATTACGTGAATCTACCTGGATTCTTCGCGACACTTGTCGCGTATGTCATTTGGGGACTCTTACCGCTCTACTGGAAGATGCTCGCCAATGTACCGAGTGAAGAGATACTGGCACACCGGATCATCTGGTCATTCTTATTTCTGCTCATCTTATTATCGTTTCAAAAAGCGCTTGGGAAGTGGAAGACGGCGTTACGCGATCCGTTCACGCGTCGACTCTTTTTCTTAAATGGACTGATCATCAGTCTGAACTGGTTCATCTATATCTGGGCCGTCAATCATCAATTCATTGTCGAAGCTTCGCTTGGTTATTACATCAATCCACTCGTCAGCATCGTCTTTGGCGTCTTCTTCTTTCGGGAAAAGCTCTCACGGATCGAGTGGATCTCGATTGTTCTTGCGACGATCGGCGTCCTGATTTTGACGATTGGCTACGGCGAGTTTCCATGGATTTCGATCGCGCTTGCCTTAAGCTTCGGCTTTTACGGCGTCGTCAAAAAGCGACGACCGCTCGAATCAACGGTCAGTCTGACGCTTGAGACGATGGCGCCGCTTCCGCTTGCTTTGATTTTCCTCGGCTATTGGCAAGTACAAGGGACGTCTTCGATGACCGAATCTGTCGGTACGACGACCGGACTCATCTTGACCGGAATCGTGACCGCTGTTCCCCTTTTGTTATTCGGATTCGGGGCACAACGGATTCCGTTCACATGGGTCGGATTCCTCCAATTCGTCGCACCAACCTTGTCGCTTGGACTTGGTGTATTGCTGTATCATGAACCATTTACTAAAACACACATGGTGGCGTTTACATGTATTTGGACAGCAGCGATCGTCTTTACGCTCAATGGTGTCTGGATTCGGAAAAAACAGCTCCGAAAAGTCGCGTAAAAAGATAGAAGTCTGACCTCTTGCGTGATAGAATAAAAACAGAGTCTAAGGGATACCCTTAAGGAGGATAACAAACATGAATTTAGCAGGAATGATCGACCATACGGCACTGAAGCCAGAAACATCACGTGCTCAGATCGAAACACTCTGTAAAGAAGCATTAGAATACAAATTTGCAAGCGTCTGTGTTAACCCAACATACGTCGCGTTAGCAGCAGAACTCTTAAAATCAGATGATGACGTCAAAGTATGTACAGTCATCGGCTTCCCACTTGGAGCAAACACGCCAGAAGTGAAAGCATTCGAAACAAAGGATGCGATCCAAAACGGTGCAACAGAAATCGATATGGTTCTCAACATCGGTGCATTAAAAGATGGCGACCTTGAGTTAGTGGAACGTGACATTCGTGCGGTTGTCGAAGCGGCAAACGGTACACTCGTTAAAGTCATCTTCGAAAACTGCCTTCTTACAAAAGAAGAAATCAAAACAGCTGCTGAACTTTCAGTTAAAGCAGGTGCTAACTTCGTGAAGACATCGACTGGTTTCTCAACAGGTGGTGCAACTGTCGAAGACATCCGTCTCATGCGTGAGACAGTCGGTCCTGACATCGGTGTTAAAGCATCTGGTGGCGTTCGTGACTTCGAAGGTGCAAAAGCAATGATCGATGCAGGTGCATCACGCATTGGCGCATCAGCAGGAATCGCAATCGTTACAGGTGGTACATCTGATAGCGACTACTAAGAAAATCTAACGGGGCTGACTCAAAAGTCAGTTTCCACAAAGATAAGGGTGGCAGAATGATATTCTGGCACCCTTATCTTATAACAAAAAGAATGACGCGTTTCACGCCACTCCTACAGGAAAAAGCGCATCTTTGCGCTGTCAGAGACGAACAAGACCCGCTTTCCTGCTTGAATAAAGCAGGAAAACTGGCTTGTGTCTCGCCTGAGGAAAGGGCGTGAAAGGACGCGTCATTCTTTTTTGAGTCAGCCTCGTCTACAATCTGACATGTCTCTCTTTTCGAGGGGCATGTTTTTTGTTATGGGAGTATTCTGAATTTTAATTTTGTATTAAGAAGTCAGACATCGCTTCCGATAATCAGATGTAGAATATCGGAAGGGTGTGGAATGGATGAAACGATGGAGTGGAATCATACTGGCATCAACACTTAGCCTCGCAGGGTGCGGCAGTGTCATCGATGATCCGGAGCGGGCAGTCAAGGAACGAAAGGAAATGGCAGTCGTCTTATCGGATGTTGGTCTTGGCGATCAATCATTCAGCGATGCGGCGATGAGCGGTATGGCGTTGTTACGGGAGAAGGAAGGTTGGTCGATCGATTACCGAGAGTTGAACGAAACGAAGACCTATAAAGCAGCATTTGAAGCATTAGCGAAAAAAGAACCGACCGTCATCGTCGGACTCGGATTCATGGGGCAGACGGATCTTGAGACCGTTGCTAAAAAATATCCGAAACAACAGTTCGCCTTGATTGATGCCGTCTCGACGTTACCGAACGTACTCTCGGTTACGTTCAAAGAGGACGAAGGAAGTTACTTAGCCGGTGCCGCTGCAGGAATTCAAACGAAGACGAATACGATTGGGTTCGTCGGTGGGATGAAGTCACCGCTGATCGAGAAATTTGAAAAAGGATACATCGCTGGCGCAAAAGCGGTCAATCCGAAAACAAAAGTCCTCGTTGAATATGCAGAAGACTTTGCAGCGCCGGAAAAGGGACGGACGCTCGCGAATGAGATGATGCAGAAAAAGGCAGATGTATTATACGCAGCTGCTGGATTGACAGGAAGTGGTGTGCTGGAAGCAGCACAAACGAAGGGGAAAAAAGCCATCGGTGTCGATAGCGATCAGACCCCGATTGCGCCGGACGCTGTCATGACGTCGATGCTCAAACAAGTTGATCTTGCGATTACGAAAATCGGACAAGATGTGGCCGCGAAAGGGCTTCAATCCGGACAAGTCGTCCTTGGTGTCAAAGAAGGAGCCATTCAATTGGCTCCAATCCGTAATACGAACTTTACGGACGGGGAGCGAAAAAAATTAGAGCAGTTGCAACAAGATGTGCTCGAAGGGAAGGTGACGATCCAATGACGTTACGGAAACGATTTTTACTCTCGACGTTAGTGACGATTTTGAGTGTCGTCATCTTGATGGGATGGACGTTGTTCCAACTTCGTCAAATTCAATCCTATAACGAAGATTACGGGAAACAGCTCGTTGAGATCTCAGAGCTTGAAACGAAGCTCTTGTATGAACAGGCAGCATGGAACCGACTGGCAAGCCAGCCGTCTGAAAGTCAGGCGGAGCAAGTACAGGCACTTAGTAAAAAGAACGAACAAGCCTTGAATCAATTACAGAAGACGTATTTGATTCCGGCATTTCAAGAAGAGTTGAACCGGGCGGATATGAAGTATAAGACGCTCGCTACAAAACGGACGGAACTGACGGATGCGATGAATCCGATTGAGATTCGCTCTCACGCCGCACGAATCGAAGGTGTCCTCAGTGATCTTTACACGTTACATACGAAAAACGGGGAGTTTTATGATGTCTTACAACGTGAGGCAAAAGACGAGACATTGAATTTGACGCGGACCGTCCTAATCGCGACGTTCCTCCTTCTGATCGGGCTAGCGTTATACAACTGGTACTTCGCACGGAGCATTACGCGACCGATCAGTCGTGTCGTTCGGACAGCAGAGCAAATCTCAGATGGAGACTTGTCACAGGAACTAGTCGTATCGGGTCGAAAAGATGAAATCGGCCGACTCGAAACAGCGGTTGCGCAGATGCAAGGAACCTTACACGAAGTCATCGGAACGATCAGCCGTTCATCAAATACGATTCGTCAGATGAGTACGGAAGCGACGACAGAGAACGCGAACATCGTCGAAGTATCGGGAAACATGACCCATGCAATCAATGAGATGGCGAGCGGTACACAAACGGTTTCGGACGATATTCAGACGACGGTCAGCACGATGTCCGATATGCAACAGCTCTTTGAAGAGAGTGAGCAACGGGCACAAGCTGCTTATACAGAAGGTCAGGCGGCTGATCAGGTAATGGTTCAAAGTAGTGCCGTCATGGAACAGCAAGCACGGTCACTCCGCGCATCAACGGAACAAAACCGCGAACTTGGTCAGAAACTGGAAGGTTTCCTCGAGCAGACACAACAAATCGAGCAGATGGCGCAACTCGTCGCAGCAGTCTCCGCACAGACGAACTTATTGTCACTCAATGCGGCAATCGAGGCAGCACGAGCAGGGGAAGCTGGGCGTGGATTTGCCGTCGTTGCGAGTGAAGTCAAAAAGTTAGCAGATGAGACACACGAAGCGACGCGGTCGATTTTCTCACTCGTCCGTTCGATTCGTCAGGACGGTGCTGTTTTACAGGAAGCGCTTGTACAGGCAGAACGGGAGCAAATGAATCAGGTTGAGAATTTTGGCAACGTTCAGCAAGCGTTCAGTGAAACACGGCAAAAAGTAGCAAGTGTGACGGAAACACTCGATTACGTGACCAAACAACTCGTACATTCGAAACAACAGGCTCGTCATGTCATGGGTCAAGTGAGTACGGTCAGTGGTGTCATGGAAGAACTTGCGGCCGGAAACGAGGAAGTCGCAGCTTCGATGCGTGATCAACAGGCATCGTTCGAGCAGATTCATCAGCTGATGCAGGAACTCGAGTCGACGACGGCATCGCTTGACGGACAGACGCATCAATTCAAAATCTAAAGCCGAAAAGTGCACTCCTTCTCGTGAAGAGAAGAGTGCACTTTTTCTTGAATCAGCTTAGAAGAAGCTCTCTGGGTTGAGCTCGTTCGTCCGTCCATTTGCATCATACTGATATCCACCATCATGGATTTCAAAGTGCAAGTGCGGACCAGTTGAATTACCGGTACTTCCTAATACGCCGATTTGTTGCCCTTGTTTGACCTGTTGTCCTTGTTTGACGTTCAAGGCATTCATATGGGCATAAACGGTCGTATACGTTTTTCCGTCGATATTATGAAAGATATAGACGTGATTTCCGTATGGACCACCTGAACTAGCCAAGATGACGGTTCCGCTTGCTGAAGCGACGATTGGTGAATTGAGCGGTCCCGCGAAGTCCGTTCCGTTATGATAGGCGTATCCATTGCTTCCGCTGGCTGCCCCCATTCCTTGTGAAATGGAACCTTGAGCAGGTTTGATGAATTTACCTTTGGCTTTCGAGATGACTTTCGTGCTGACTTTGCCAACAGATGCTGGAGCTGCCGATTGTTTAGCTGCTTTTGCTGCAGCAGCCTTCGCTGCTCGCGCGGCTGCTTTTTCTGCCGCTTCCTGTGCCTTCAGTTGGGCCGATGCCTCTTTCAGGCTGAGGATGTTGGATTCGATGTTTTTCTTTTGCGACGTCAGGCGCTTCAAGAGCGCTGTTCGTTTTTGTTTTTCTTGTTTCAACTCACGCTGTTTCTTTTTTAAAACATGACGATCTTCAATCAAGTTTTGACGTGTCTGCTTCAATTCTTCTTTTGCAGCTGCCAGTTCTTTTTTGTTTGATTCGTAATCTTTTAATAAAGAAGCATCGCTTTCGGCAATCGTATTGAACGCATTGAAGCGGCTGATCATATCACCGACATCTTTTGCACCGAAGACGGCTTCGAGCAACGGGGCGTTATCGGCTTTAGATTGACGTACCGCCAGACGATCGCCAAGCATCTTTTCCTGTTTCTTAATCTTTTTTTGTAACTTCTCGATTTTATCTTCTAAACGAGCCATCTGTTTTGTGTTCTTGTCGATCTTTTTTTGATTCTCGACGACTTGTAACGTCAATCCATTGATCTGTTGATCGAGGGCATACACTTTTTGCTGTGCTTTAGACAGTTGATGGTTTTTCTGAGATAAAGCCTCACGTTGTTTTGATTGTTGTTGCTGGTTTTGTTGTTGTTTCTCTTTATATGAACTTGCCGCATCGACGGGGGTCGTCGTCATGAGCGGACTTGCGAGTAAAGTGAGTGTCATAAGCGATAGCCCGAGTGACTTTCCGAAAGGTCGTTTCATAAACTAAGCGTCATTCCTTTCCTTGTGAAGTGTTACCTTTCCCACTCTAACAAGAAATCAGGAAATCCGGCTTTACAATTCTTTTAAAAAAATTCGGTAAAAGATAGCAAAAAGCGTGAAGAATTTATGAAAATAACGATACAGATATTCAAATAAGGAATGGAATCATTGATACATAAGGATTTGAAATGAAAAAATAAGTCGATTTCTAAATGATGTCAGAAGATATATTTTTGTAACATCACATATAAAAGAGGTTTATAAACCTTTAAAACAGGTATAAGTATAGTTTTCGATAAATATGAATAACAAAAAAGTGCTTAAGAGGCACTACGGATTTGTTGTATGCAATGGTGACATGTTCTGAGCGATGTTGGTAAGCTCATTTACCTATCAGGAAGTCCTTTTCCATATCCGAAAGAGATCAGCGAAGCAGGAGCGATTCTTGTTCTAGGAAAACGATTCGAGACGAACAAAAAAGCGCAATCCTTCCCGCTAGAGAAAAATTGCACGTTGTCGTCAGTCTGGGGCTGACTCAAAAGTCAGTTTCCACAAAGATAAGGATGGCAGAATGATATTCTGGCATCTTTATCTTATAACAAAAAGAATGACGCGTTTCACGCAACTCCTACAGGAAAAAGCGCATCTTTGCGCTGTCAGAGACGAACAAGACCCGCTTTCCTGCTTGAATAAAGCAGGAAAACTGGCTTGTGTCTCGCCTGAGGAAAGGGCGTGAAAAGACGCGTCATTCTTCATAAATCATCTTTCGTGTCATGCCGCCGTCAAGTACCAGTGTTTCTCCCGTCAAGAAGTCGTTATCTGGATGTGTCAAATAAAGTGCCGCACGTGCGACATCACTTGGTTTTCCGACGCGACCGGCAGGGTGTTGGGAATGATCCTCCGGTGACAGTTCCTGATAGTCACCGGTTTCGATCCAGCCGGGCGCAATCGCGTTGACGAGAATGCCATCTTCACCGAGCGATACGGCAAGGGCGTGGGTCAATGCAAAAATTCCGCCTTTCGTCGAAGCATAGGATTCCGTGTGAGGTTCCGACATGAAAGCGCGGGTTGAGGCAAGATTGACGATACGACCGCCGCTTTTACTTTGCTTCAAATAAGGCGTAGCCGCTTTCGTCGTCAAAAAAATGCTGCGGAGATTCGTATGATGAACCCGATCCCATTCCTCGAGTGAGAGTTCAAGCAGTGGTTTTCGGATCATGATGCCGGCATTGTTGATGACGATATCAATTTGACCCGTGTGATCGACGGCTTTTTCAATCAACAATCGAACATCTTCTTCGTGCTGAATATCTAGATGATAGAAGTATGCTGTACCACCGTCTTCCTCGATCTGTTGGGCGAGCTCGTCTCCCGTCATTTGATCGATGTCGGCGAGAACAACGGTTGCACCATGAGCGGCATAAGCCCGTGCGAGTTCGGCTCCGATCCCATTCGCAGCTCCAGTAATGATAACGGTTTGGTTGACATGGTTCATAAAGGATCATCCTTTCTTTAACGCTTCTCTCCCTTACTTTACCTTTCCGTCCTGTCCTGAAACCTGACAGGATTATCATCCGTAGGAACAGGGAATGAAATAAGCGTTGAAGCTAATTCGAATGGGGGAAACTAGAAAATGAAATTCTCAAATCAACAATTAGAAAAACAACAACAGCAATATGCGGAAGAGGCAAAAGACTACATCGACCGTCCGAAAAAGACAAACTCCTTGTTAAGCCGTGCACTAGATAAGATTAATAGTCATTCACGTCTTTCGGTGGTCTTCTCTCCATTGACATTGTTCGTCGATATGATTCGGGCGTATCAATCGGGTGAATACCGTAACATTCGTCGTACGACGATTCTGAAGGTCATCGGGGCGTTAATCTATCTAGTGTCACCAATTGATTTGATTCCAGACTTCGTACTCGGATTCGGATTCGCGGATGATATCGCCGTCATCCTATTCGTCACGAAAACGGTTTTCGAGGAATTGACGCGTTTCAGTGACTGGCAGGATGAACAACAAAAACGTCGTACGCAACCGTTACAAAGTGAAGATGCGTATTAAATGATACCGGATGTCTGAAGAAAAAAGCGGCTTCGAACGAGAAGCCGCTTTTTGGCGTTAAAAAAGAGCCGTTTCCTGTACGCTTTCTTAAAATTTCGATACACTAGAAATAGTTGGTAAAGAAAGGGGGAGGCGGAGATGGGACACCACTGGATCGAGTCATATGGCTATATCGGACTCATGATGACATTGATGTTTCCTTTCATACCGAGCGAAGTACCGCTAGCATATGCCGGTTATCTCGTGCATACTGCACAGGCGAGTCTGATGTTCATGTTGCTCCTCGCAGTGGTCAGCTTCGTCATCAGTCAGAACCTCTTCTTTACGATTGGTCAGTTCGGAAGTGAACGATTATTGAACCGAATATTCAAATGGTTTCGGATCTCAGAAACAAAGATGCTTCAGTTTCAAACGCAAATGGAAACGAAGGGACGTTATATTCTGTTGCTTTCCCCGATGTGGCGCATCGGTTTTGCGATCGGCGCTGGGTTGACGGGTATCTCGCGGATTACGTTCACGATCGTGACGACGATTTCGTTTGCGTTCTGGTCGGCGATCTTCATTTGGGGTGGAAAAACGGTCGGTCATGAATGGCGAAAACTACATCACCTAAATCATCCAGTCTTCTGGATGGGTCTAGGGGTGTTGATAACGGTGATTTACTTGATACAGAAAAAGAGAAAAGTGAAAAAAGAGAGTTAAAAGGAGTGGCATCATGGCAATTATTTTATTTGATATCGACGGAACACTGATTAATTCAACGGAGCAGATGACAGAAGCAATCCATCGGGCGATGGACGATATGCCGCATCTGCCAAAACCTTCTCAAGCCAGTGTACAAGCAAGCTATGGTTTAGCAGGAAGTGCTTTTTGGCGCAAAGCGATTCCGGAAGCTTCTGAGGAAGATATTCAGTTGATCCGAAAAAAACGACACGGTCATCTGGAAGAAACGATGGCAGAACAGAACGTCTTGTTTGACGGAATCCGCTCATTGCTCCAAGCGTTAGTCACAGCAGGACATACAGTGTCAACAGCGAGTAATTGTGGTAACCACTATCTAAACCTTGTCCTTGACAGTCAGGAAATTCGCTCGTTCTTCACGAGTCCGAAATGTTTGGAGTCCGTCAATGGTAAAGAAAAAGCGGATATCTTACGTGCTCATCGGGAAGAGTTCGGTGAAGAGACATACTGGATGATTGGCGACCGCTCTTCCGACGTTGAAGCGGCACGTAAAGAAGCGATGCCGGTCGTATTATGCCAATACGGTTTCGGGACACAGACAGAATGGGATGCTGCCGACTACACGATTGAGACGCCGCTCGACTTACTCACGGTGATCGAGAAGTAAAAAAGCCAAGCCGGATCGTCGATCTTTCGACGAACGGCTTGGCTTTTTTTGACTGAAAGGATAGACAGAATCGATTCATTCGAAATCGAGACGGTAAGGTTCTGCACTCATCCATGGACGGAACTTCCTGAAGAGCAGATGGAACAGTAGGCATAAAATGACAGGAAGAACGATGAACAACCCAAGGACGAACATCACGTTGAACATCGTCCATCCTCCTGCCATCAGGTGTAAAGCGTTGATTGGACCAATTAAACCAGACATCCCGAAACCGGCACTGAACGGCGTTCCTTGAACACCGAGTACACCTGCTAGTGCGCCGAGGATGGCGGCGCTACACATGACGGGTAAAATCATCAGTGGATTACGAATGAAGTTCGCCATCTGAATTTTAGGAGAACCGAGGAAGTGAGCGATTGACGTCCCACGGGAATTTGCTTGCCAGCCGGCAATTGCAAGTCCGAACCCTGCAGCGCATACACCTAGGTTAGCCGCACCGGCAGCAATGCCTGATAAGCTGATTGCCGTCGCAATCCCGACTGTTGATAAGGGGGAGACGATTAAAACGGAAAAGGCAACGGCGATCAAAATTCCCATTAAAACAGGCTGAAGTGCTGTGAAGTCAGAGATGACATGTCCGATTGCTGTCGTAATCCGCGTGACGAACGGGTATGTAAGAACACCAATTCCGCCGGCACCAACGATTAAAATCGTCGGCATGACAAGAACGGTGTACGTCTTGAAACGGTCACCGATCAGTAAGACGATTGCCGTCGCGATAGCAGCTGTAACACCAGCATTGATGACATCACCGGTACCGACGAAGACGAATGTCGCATCGGCCCGACTGGCAACACCGGATCCGACGACGGTCGCAAGACCAATCGATGTCGTGGCAATCGGTGTCACGTTGAATTGCATCGCGACCGCCACCCCTATCACCATCGGTAAAAGACGCATCGCTAACGTCGTAGCATCCAGCACGTGTTGAGCACCAGTAAAATAAGGGAGCAATGCTTTAGCAAGTTCTCCAAGTAGTGCACCTGGAATAAGAGCAACGAGAATACCGATACTAAGTCCGTTCAGAACGTGGACCGCGAATTGACGCGGTTGATGTAACATAGCTGATTTCATACATGTCCTCTCCTTATGTAACGCTTTTGTGCATAACAGTATAAAAGTTATGAATTGTGTTTTATCTTACGGTACAAAAAAGATGCCGTCAAGAAAAAGTTGGAAAATTCCAAAAAAGCAAAGGATTCGTCTTTCAGAAAAGGAATTGTTACAGTGAAGAAGTACACTGAATGAGGAGGTCAAGAATCATGCCAGAACAACGTATCGTATTAGCTGCACGACCAAACGGAAAACCAACAGGGGATACTTTTCGTTATGAATCATTTGAGCTAGGTGAACTACAGGATGGACAAGTAGCACTGGAGTCACTCTATATCTCAGTCGATCCATATATGCGTGGGCGCATGAACGATGCACGCTCTTATTCACAACCATTTGAAATCGACGAGCCGATTCACGGGGGAGTCGTGGCACGTGTCATCGAGTCTAAAAGTGAAGCACTCAAGTCAGGTGACGTCGTTGTCGGCATGCTCGATTGGGCGACGAAAGCAATCGTTGATGCAAAAAATGTCCGTAAAATCGATGAACAGATTGCGCCGATTTCAACGGCACTTGGCGTACTCGGTATGACGGGAATGACAGCATATTTCGGATTGCTCGACATTGGTAATCCACAACCAGGCGAAACTGTTGTCGTATCGGCAGCAGCGGGCGCTGTCGGTTCGATCGTCGGTCAAATTGCCAAAATCAAAGGAGCACGTGTCGTCGGGATTGCAGGAAGTGACGATAAACTGAAACATCTAAAAGTCGATCTCGGATTTGATGAAGTCATCAATTACAAGACGGAGGATATCCGTGAAGCATTGGACCGGACATGTCCAGACGGAATTGACGTTTACTTTGAGAACGTCGGCGGTGATATTGGTGATGCGGTCCTCGACCGACTGAATCCATTTGCCCGTGTTCCGGTCTGTGGTGCCATTTCCGGCTATAATGCGCAACAGGACATTGGTCCACGAGTTCAATCGAAACTGATCATTGCCCGGGCACGGATGCAAGGATTCCTGGTTGGGGATTATGCGAAGCGATTCAAGGAAGCGGCTGAGCAGCTTGGTGAATGGGTCAGTGAAGGGAAGTTGCAATACGAAGAGACGATCTTTGAAGGATTTGATCGTGTACCAGAGGCATTCCTCGGATTGTTTGACGGGTCGAATACAGGAAAGCTGTTAGTAAAAGTGAAGTGAACGAAGGAAAGAGGTTGCGGAATTTCCGCAACCTCTTTTTATATGCTCATCCATTAAGATCATTTTTCTTTCCGGTCACGATCGAGTTCCTCCGGATCAGGATCCGGATGCTGTGTCTCAGCTGGTTTGATTCCGGGATTTGATTCTTCGGCAGGCTCAGGATCTGGATGCAATCCGACGTCCGCTTTTTCATCTGGTAAGTCGAGTTTTTTTTCGTTTAGCATGTTCAGTCATCTCCTTTTCATCGATACGTAGTAATTTTCCCGATTTTTGAATTCCGAAACAAAGGAGGACAGAAGGCAGCAGAAATACACTTACACAAATAAAAAACCGAAACGGGAGGATTGCCTAGGAAATACAGGTTGACTGAAATGGAATGTAAGGAAAGTCCCGAAAAGCTTCATCAAGTCTTTACAAAAACCTTGCAAGTCCTTCAACTTGCCTTTGAACTGCTTCCGTAGACTAAAAAGGAGTTGAAAAGAGGAAGGATGTTACAAGTGAGCGATCAAAAATGGAAACGACAGATCATGCAGCAGTTAAGCTGGGTCCGCGAAGAGAAAAAGCGACTGAAAACAGAACCTGCAACAAGTCCGGTAGCACTCGAACGCCTTCGGAAACTAGATGTCTTGCGTGTTCCGACGATTCGGTCCGCCAAAAATCAAACCACACGATACCAACAACAAAGTCAAAGTTCATTACTTGATCAATTGGATGTATCGAACGTTCCGGTAAGATCAGCGACACGATTCTATGAAAAGCGATCGATCCAGATGGCAATCGTCTGCTCTGAATTCATGTACGCCTATTATGAGGATGCGGTCGATCTGCATTATGTCAACATCGATACGTTCGACGAAGTGTTCGAACGTCCGATCGATCTTTTTTTAGTCGTCTCTTCTTGGAAGGGACTACGGGGGGATGATTGGAAAGGTGTCGCCACACCAAATTCGAAAAAGCGACAGCGGTTACTCGCGATGATGCAAGAAGTCCAGGCTAAAGGAATACCGGTCGTCTTTCAATCTACTGAAGATCCGAGTAATCATGAACGTTTTCAAGATGTGGCCCAAGCCGCCGATTATGTGTTGACGTCAGATGAAGCGATGATTCCAGAGTACCGGGTATTGTGCGGACATGATCGCATCATGGCGATGCCGTTCGGTGTCAATCCGTTGATCCATAACCCGATCGGTGCAACACGGAGTCGGGAAAAAGGTGTGTTGTTCGCCGGAAGTTGGATGGCAAAATATCCAGAACGGGTCAAAGATACGGAAATGTTGTTTGACGGCGTGATGCAGTCCTCACACGAACTCGATATCGTAGACCGGAATTATCATTTGGATTTACCTGCCTATCAATTCCCGGAACGTTATCAATCGCGTGTCGCTCCGGCGATTCCATATGATGCGCTGCAACAAGTCAGTAAGTGTTATGACTGGGTCTTGAATCTAAACAGTATTAAATACAGTAAGACGATGTGTGCCCGTCGCGTCTATGAATCCCAAGCACTTGGCAATCTGATTTTGTCGAACTACAGTATTGCGGTCAATAACGAGTTTCCGAATATCTTTACCGTACATGATGCGAAAGAAGCTCAGGCCATCCTTGAGCGGACTTCACAAGAGGACATCGAACGGTTACGGGCAGAAGGGCTTCGTGCCGTGATGACCCACCATACGGTTTTCGAACGGATGGATCAAATTTTGGCATTGGTCGGACAGGTACCGGCTAGGCGGAAACACCGGTTGCTTGTTGTGGTCGATCAGGACGGGGAAGCGATCCGACAGACGATCAATCGTCAAAGCCGTGTACCGGATGCGATTATCTCAGTGAGTGAGCTGACGAAACATGACTATGAGCAGGCGGATCTTGTGGCTTGGATGGATCAAGAAGAATCTTACGGAGAATATTATTTAGAGGATCTCGTCAATGGGTTCAAATACAGCGACGCAAGTATCGTTCGAAAAGGACGGCAACGTTCGTACCAGTTGCAGGAAGAGCATGGTTCACGTAACGGGGCAGTCATTTGGCGAATGGACATCCCATATGATGTATTCCGAGCTGGTGAACTATATGGAAAGACGTTGACGATAGATGCCTTTGAATGGAATGAACAGATGGTGACGCCCTCCATTCCAACTCCAAAATTATCGGTCGTCGTTCCGATCTACAATAATGGAAAACACCTGACCTACAAATGTTTTGCGAGTCTAAAGCGGATGGATCGTTTCAAGGAATCGGAAATCATACTCGTTGATGATGGGTCGACGGATATAACGACGCGCCAAGCGGTGGAGCGTCTTGCGCGTCGGCATGCCAACGTCCGCACCTATTTCTTCGAGACAGGTGGAAGCGGAAGTGCTTCACGACCTCGAAATAAAGGTGTCGATATGGCACGTGCCGAATTTGTGACCTTCCTTGATCCGGACAACGAGGTACTGAGTGATCGGTATGCGTTTCTGCTGGACGAACTAGAAGCCGATGCAACGCTTGATTTTGCGGTCGGTCATATGAAAAAGCTTGCTGACAAAACGAGTATCATAGCTTTGCCGACGATCCGCAAACAAGGACGAATGATTTGTGAAGATCCGAAAGTCTTTTTATTGAAGCACCGTTTTGCGGTTCAGAGCATTCAGGCACTGATCGTCCGCCGTGCCTTCCTGATCGACCATCAGTTGGAACAGGTCGTCGGAGCGGTCGGTCAGGATTCTCTCTTTTTCCAAGAATTGATGCTGCGCGCGAACCGGGTTTTGCTCGTCAATCGTGTCATTCATTACTATTACGCGGCAGTTGCCGGCTCGACCGTCAATGCATTGACGATGAAATTCTTCGAACGAAGTGTTGTACGGGAACGGGCACGCGCTGAGAAATTCGCTCGCTACGGTGTACTTGAAGAATACAAGGAAACACGATTCGAACATTTCTTTGAACACTGGTATCTCGTGAAGTTACGGTATTGCAGTGATAAGGACTTTGCTCCAAGTGTTGCTTTATTACGAACGATCATCGGATTCTATGAACCGATTCCAATCGCGAATCCCCTGATTCGTCGCTTCATGGAGCTGGCGGATCAACAGGAGACGGATCGAATTCAACATCTATTACTTGAGGAGGTGCAAAAATGACGGCATCGATGAAAGCGACACGACCGAAAGATCAAATCCGGGCGGCATATTACGATCAATTGGGCGGGAGTTTCGGTAAAAAAGTGCGTGCGCGTGTGCACTGGATCGTCCGACACGCAAAAGGTGAACGCATTCTAGATATCGGTTGTTCAGGTGGAGTCGTTCCCATCTTGCTCGGACGGGAGGGAAAACACGTCGTCGGAATCGACGTACTGCCTGAAGCAATCTCGGAAGCGAAACAAGCGCTACTAGAAGAGCCCGCTTCCGTAACGGAAAAGGTAGAACTGTATGAAGCCAATATCATGACGTATTCTCCGGAACACCAATTCGATACGGTCTTGATGACAGAAGTCCTTGAGCATATCGGGGAGCCGGAACGATTCATCGCACGAGCCGTCTCTTTCATCGTACCCAATGGAAGACTTGTCATCACCGTACCGTTTGGCGTCAATGATTACGCTGACCATAAGCGTACGTACTATTTGAATCGATTGATTGAACAGCTGACGCCCTATGGCAAGATCGAGACGGTAGAACGAATCGACAAGTGGTTAGGGATAACAATTCAAGTAGATGAGGAATCAAGACCTGGACGATCGATGCGACCAGAGGAAGTGAATTGGCTTGAAAACGCCTTTGAAGAAGTAGAGCGGTTACATGTATCGACTGTCCTTGACTTAAAACGGAAACAACAAAGTCTAGAACGAAAAGTTCAACGTCTAGAGGAACAGTCGGAGCAAAGGGAACAAGTCCATGCGGAAGCGTTGCTTCGTGAACAACAGCTTAAAGAACAGATCGAACAGCACAACGTGTTAGAAGAGCAATATGCCTTGTTGTTAGATCGATTGGAAGGATCGTTGGCGTCAAATCTAGAATTGCTGGAGGCGAATGCAACATGGAAATCAAAATACCGCTCACTCGCGCGGTCAAAACTCGGAAAAATCGTCGTGCGTTACTGGAAGTTCCGACGTCAACTGAGACAACGCCGGAGTCGGCGATGAACGTTCTGATGATATGTCAGAATTTCTATCCGGAAATCGGAAGTGCAGCGAACCGGATGAAAAATATCTTTAAGCGAATGGAACAGGCGGGAAGTGACGTCCATGTTCTGACATCAGAGCCGCTCTATCCGACGGCAGAACTCTATACGGACTCGATGTTTTGGGACGAGCCAACGCTTGACTCGGCTCGTGTGACGCGCATTCAGCCGAGGGATGTCCGGGCGACGAATAACTTATGGCGTCGCCTTCGACTTTTCATGGAGCAGTTCATCCTTGCTGTTCAAGAAGTGCGGCATGATCCGAAAACTTACGCATACATCTATGCAACGACTCCTTCCATCTTCATGGGACTCGTCGGTGTCGTCGCGAAGCATGTCAAGCGCGCGCCTTTGGTTTTAGATGTGCGTGATCTCTGGCCGGAATCACTGATAGGTGTCGGAATCACGAAGTCACGCTTTTTGCTGACGCCGCTCTACTGGCTCGAAAAATGGATGTATAAGCAAGCGGATCAATTAGTCATCAATAGCGAAGGTTTCCGATCGTATATCGAAGGCCGCGGCATTGCACCGGAAAAAATCCATTACATTCCGAACTCGATCGAGGAAAATGAATGGTTGATCAAACGCCGGAAAGTGTCAGATCAAGTACGTGTCGTCTATACCGGAAATATCGGACTCGCACAGGATGTATTCCTGTTGCTTGATGTAGCGGAAGAGCTACAAACGGAACAGGACATCTGCTTTCAGGTCGTTGGATACGGCTACCACAAGCAGACGTTCGAGCGACTCGTCAAGGAACGTGGTTTGACGAATATCGAGTTTTTGGATGCGATGCCGCGCTGGGATGCGTTAAAACAACTTGCGAAGAGCGACATCGCCTTTGCGACCCTCGTAGAAAGTACAGCATTCGATACGGTGACACCGGGCAAAATCATCGACTACATGGCAATGGGATGTGCCATCGTCGGAGCTGTATCGGGTCACGCAGCACATGTCATCGAGGAAGCGGGTGCCGGTTACGTATCCGTCCAGCGCAAAAAGGAAGAGATTGTTGCACATATTCTCGAGTTATCTAAAAATCCAGAAAAACGCGCGCAAATGGGGCATGCGGGTGTCGCTTACGTCCAGCAACATTTTGATTGGGAACAAAACGAACAGCGTCTATTTGAAGCCATTCAACGAACCCAGTCCCGGAAGGCGGTGGCAGAATGAAGCGAATCGGTATGTTCGTTTGGAATCCATTTACGAATGACGCCCGTGTCTTACGGGAATGCACGGCCCTCGTCGAAGCAGGGCATCGCGTGGATTTGTATTGCCTCAATGACGGTACACTGCCAGAAGTAGAGAATCCAAAGCCTGGATTTCGTGTCATACGCATCGACCGTACGCCACCTTTTGCGAGGTGGCTCCCGTTCTTTCGTAAACGAAAAAAACGAACACTTGCTGTCGGGTTAATCGGTGTATTCCTTATGCCGTGGCTCCTTCCCCTGATGCTTGTGCTCTTTTTACTCATGCGAAGCCGGTTCATCCGGTACGCCCTGTACAACAGTTTCGGGATTCTCCGTATGACACGTGCTGCCCGGAAGCGTGATTACGATGTCATGCATGCGAATGATGTCAATACGTTACCCCAAGCGATTGGTGCGGCGCGTGGTAAACCGATCGTCTATGACTCACATGAGGTTCAGACCGATCGTACGGGATATGGGAGCATGCAAGGGAAACTGGAACGATGGTTGCTTCACTTCGTCGACCAGACGATTGTTGAAAACGAGACCCGTGCCGATTATCACCAAAAGTTGTATGGAACACGTCCATCCGTTTTACACAACTATCCGTTTTACGAACCGAACGTTCCAAAACCGCGACCGTTGCGAGAAGAGTTGGAGCTTGCGCCAGATGAACCGATACTGTTGTATCAAGGTGGGATTCAGGAAGGGCGTGGTCTTGAACGCTTGATTGAAGCAATGCCATACATCGATCGGGGAACACTCGTCTTCATCGGTGATGGGAAATTAAAACCAAAGTTGTTACGATTGGCGTCTCATTCATCTGAAAAAAGACGAATCCGCTTCTTAGAGAAAGTACCGTTAGCGGAGTTGCCGACTTATACGGCAGCGGCGACGGTCGGCTTTCAGGTCTTACAAAATGTCTGTTTTAACCACTATTCGGCATCCTCGAATAAACTGTTCGAGTATATGGCAGCTTTGACACCCGTCGTCGCAGCAGACTTACCGGAAATAAGACGCGTCGTCGAAAGTGAAGAAATCGGACTGGTCGTCGATGTCGAATCGCCACAGAGTATTGCTGCGGCGGTCAACCAAATCATCACGGATGACCTCTTACGACAAAAGATGCAGGAGCGGGCAAGCACAGCAAGGAGACAATACAACTGGGAGCAAGAAAAAGGGCGACTGTTAGCTGTCTATGATTCGATATTCATGAAATCGAGAGCGAAATAAGGAAATACATCAACGACTCGAAGGGAAATCCACGTGTGATTCACAAGGATTCTTGACGGGTCGTTTTGTTTTATCCGGATGGAAAGGAATACTTCGCGAAAGCTTCATGAGATTTACAAAAACGATAGATAACACTGGAAATGTAAGGTCTGTGAAGAATGATTTAAGAGATGGTTAGAAGCATTGGAAAGCAAAGGAAATGTCGTTATGGTCTAGATACAGCCAAGCCACAGACCGTTTGTTGGCTAGTATGACTAACTCGATGGAGGAATGACAAAATGAAACTTTGCACAATCGGACTAGGATATATTGGATTACCTTCTTCTGCGATGTTCGCGGATCACGGCACGGAAGTCGTCGGTGTCGATATCGATCCACAAATCGTCAATCTTCTAAATACAGGAACGATTCATATCGAAGAACCAGGACTCGAGGATGTCATCAAACGAGTCGTCGCGAACGGAAAGTTCCGCGCGACACTCACACCAGAACGAGCCGATGTGTTCTTAATCGCCGTTCCAACGCCGAACTTAAACGATACGTATAAATCATGTGATTTGAAATATGTCATTTCAGCGGTCAACAACATGCTACCGTTCCTTGAAAAAGGAAATGTCGTCATCGTCGAGTCGACGATTGCACCGCGGACGATGGATGATCATGTCCGTCCGTTGATTGAAGAAGCCGGCTTTACGATCGGTGAGGATATCTACGTCGTCCACTGTCCAGAACGTGTCCTACCCGGTCAGATCTTACATGAGCTCGTTCATAACAACCGGATCGTCGGTGGATTGACGCCGGCATGTGCAGAGGCAGGCGCAGCCGTCTACGAAACATTCGTTCGAGGTGAAATCGTTCGCACGGATGCGAAGACAGCCGAAATGTCGAAATTGATGGAAAATACGTTCCGTGACGTCAACATTGCACTGGCGAATGAATTGACGCAAGTCTGCCATCAGCTTGAGATCAATGTCCTCGATGTCATCGAGATGGCAAACATGCACCCACGGGTGAACTTGCATCATCCAGGACCAGGCGTCGGTGGTCATTGTCTTGCGGTTGATCCTTACTTCATCGTCGCAAAAGCTCCATCGCTTGCACGCATCATTCATACGGCACGACAAACGAACGTCCAGATGCCTCAATTCGTCGCTGAACAAGCAGCACGTCTTGTGGGTGCCAACGTCCGTCCGAAAATCGCCGTCTTTGGTGTGACATATAAAGGAAACGTCGACGATATGCGTGAGAGCCCGGCTGTCGAAGTCATCGAACAGTTGCTCGACCGTGGACTGGATGTCGCGGTCTGTGATCCACACGTCGAGCGATCGATCTCGACACGTTTTGAACTGGTCGATGAACTGGAAGCGATTCAAGGCGCTGATTTAGCACTCGTCTTGGTCGACCATGATGAGTTCAAACAGTTCGATTCCCGTCGTCTCGCGAACTATATGCGAACACCGCTTCTATTTGATACGAAAGGTGTAGTGGGAGATCTCGATGCCGTCAAGGTGTTGAACTTCGGCAACTTGCATACGCATCAGGTGACGGAAGTGGATGCGAAGGCAATATGAACGCGTTACGAACGATTGGAGGGGAGCTGAAAGATCATCTGTATCTGATCTTTCGGCTGTCTCTCTATGAAACGAAAAGTCAGTATAGCATGCAGTACCTCGGGTGGTTTTGGGAAATCATGACGCCATTGCTACAGATTGGTGTCTACTGGGTCGTCTTCGGTTTTGGAATCCGTGGTGGACACCCGGTTGATGGAATTCCGTTCGTCTTTTGGCTCGTTAGTGGACTGATCGCCTGGTTCTTTATCGGTAGTACGATTCCGAGCGGTTCTAGGTCGATTTACGGGCGGGTCGCGCTCGTCTCAAAGATGCATTTTCCGCTGAGTACGATTCCGGCATACGTCATTTTGGCACAGTTCTATCGTCACCTGGCGATGATTGCCTTAACGATCATTTTAGGGTGTGCCTTCGGCTACTTCCCGGGCTGGCATACGTTTGAGTTACTCTATATCGTGCCAGCAGGTGTCGTGTTCCTCTATGCGGTTTCATTACTGTTATCGGCCCTTGCCACGATGATTCGCGACGTGCAGAACATGGTGACATCCGCGATCCGGATGCTGATGTATTTAACGCCGATCATGTGGATTCCACCAGAACATTCTCTATTTAAGATGCTCTTGATGCTGAATCCACTCGTCTATCTGATCGAAGGATATCGTTCCGCCTTGATTGGAACCGGCTATTTGACGGATCACATCTGGTATGGTGCTTATTTTTGGAGTGTGACGCTCGGCATCTTACTTGTCGGCGCAGCCGTCCATGTCCGATTCCGGCGCTACTTCATTGATTACGTATAGGAGGAATAACGATGAGTCACGTCGTGTTTGAGAACGTATCGAAACGATACATGCTCTATGAGCGGCCGATCGATAAATTAAAGGAAGTCCTGTTTGGGAAAGTAAGCGGGAAATCCTTTTATGCGCTCAAAAACGTCTCTTTTTCCGTTGAAGAAGGAGAAATCGTCGGGGTCGTTGGGATCAATGGGAGTGGTAAGTCGACCTTGTCCCATTTGCTTGCCAACGTCACACCGCCGACATACGGACGGGTTACATTAGGCGGGAAATCCGCCTTGATTGCCATCTCGAGCGGGTTGAACAGTCAACTGACGGGTCGCGATAACATCGAACTTAAAGGCTTGATGATGGGACTGACCAAACGACAGATTGAAGAAATCACACCGGAAATCCTGGAGTTCGCGGATATCGGAGAGTTCATCGATCAGCCGGTCAAAACCTATTCGAGCGGGATGCGGGCACGTCTCGGGTTTGCCATCTCGATCAATATCAACCCGGATATCCTGATCATCGATGAAGCCTTATCTGTCGGCGATCAAACGTTCACTGAGAAGTGTCTCGATAAGATGCGCGAATTCCGAGATCAAGGGAAAACGATTTTTTTCGTCAGTCACTCCTTGAATCAGGTCAAAAGTTTTTGTACGAAGATTCTGTGGCTCGAGTACGGTGAAGTCCGTCTATTCGGTCCAACACATGAAACACTCGCGGAATACAATAAATATTTATATTGGTACAAGCAGTTATCCAAAAAGCAAGCTACTCACTACGTATCGAAAAAACGAACCGGTCGAATCGGTGATATCGAGCAGCAGATGAGAGGCGAGACGATTGAACGATCGTCATGAAATGAGATAGGGGATGAAGTAGATGAAACGTGTCATGCTCGTATTCGGAACACGACCGGAGGCCATCAAGATGGCACCAGTCGTTAAAGCACTTGAAAGCCGCCCGGACGTCGAACCAATCGTCGTCGTGACGGCGCAACACCGGGAAATGCTGGATCAGGTACTTGAACTATTCCAGATTACACCGGACCATGACTTGGATTTGATGCGTCCGCGTCAAACGTTAGAGGAAATGACGGCGCGTATCCTGAATGCGATGCGCCGCGTCCTTGAAAAGGAACAGCCGGATCTCGTCCTTGTCCATGGGGATACGACGACGACATTCGCTGCGTCTTTAGCGGCGTTTTATCAACAGATTCCAGTCGGTCATGTGGAAGCGGGACTTCGGACGTATGAGAAATATGCGCCGTTTCCTGAAGAGATGAACCGTCAGTTGACAGGCGTGCTGGCGGATTACCATTTTGCACCAACCGATCAGGCAGCAATGAACTTACGTGCTGAGAACAAACAAACACCGATCATCGTAACGGGGAATACAGTCATTGATGCACTCAAGACGACCGTTTCTGCAAGCTACACACATCCTGTCCTGACACGGCTTGAAAAATCAGGACGGAAACTCGTTCTTCTCACCGTTCATCGGCGAGAGAATCACTTGCAGCTCGCGACGATCTTTGACGCGATTGAGCGACTTGCGGATGACCACCCTGAAATCGAAATCGTCTATCCGGTCCATCCGAATCCAGTCGTTCTTGAAGCAGCGGCACGGTTAGAGCATCATCCGCGGGTTCAATTGATCGAACCGCTTGATGTCTTTGATTTCCATAATCTCGCGGCTCGCGCTTCCTTCATTCTGACGGACTCAGGCGGGATTCAAGAGGAGGCACCTTCGCTTGGTGTACCGGTTCTCGTCTTACGCGAGACGACGGAACGTCCGGAAGGTGTAGCGGCAGGAACGTTGAAACTCGTTGGGACGAATCCGGACAAAATCTATGCGATGAGTCATCAATTATTGACGGACGAAGTCTTCTACCAATCGATGGCGCAAGCTGCGAATCCATATGGAGATGGGCAAGCAGCCGAGCGTATCGTTGATGCGATCATGAGTGAGGTACCGGTATGAATAAAGCGCTGACGCTAGCGAGCTATCAGTTTTTTCCGTATGGTACACAGGAGAAAATTCTGCTTGAAGATGCGACACCTGGTGTCTGTTTCGATTTTCAAGACGCGGCAGCGGACGATAAGTTATATCTTCAATTGTTCGATCAAGGATTTCAGCATCCTCCTTCGAAACTGTACCGCAATGACGCCGAAATGACCGGGGACATCGTTCAGGTGACGTGTCGTTTTGAAGTCGAGCAACCATGTGTCGTGCAAGTATTCAAGATGCAGTATGGACAGAAAAAACGAATGGTTTCCGAGATGGAGCACCTGACGTTGACGGACGAGACGACCGCCCAGTTCGAACTGGAGCGTGTCCCCGGAGCCGCTTATTTCAAAATTGCCTGGAAGTTCCTGAATGAAGGAAACTTCCGGGTGTACCTCCGGGAACTTACGGTCGTTCAGCATGTCCGGGCAAAGGAGGAAATAACCTATGCTATTTAGTTCAACGATCTTTTTATTTTTGTTCCTGCCGACCGTATTGCTCGTATATTATGTGTTGCCCCGAAAGTTTCGCAACGGCTGGCTTCTAGTAGCCAGCCTATTCTTTTATGCGTTCGGAGAACCACGATTTGCCTTACTGATGTTATTCAGTGTCACGATCAATTATTTCTTTGCCTTGTTCGTGGATGTCTATCGGCAACGGGTACACGTCAAATGGATCATGTTCAGTATGATTGTCGCGAATCTCGGATTATTAGGGTGGTTCAAATACAGCGGCTTTTTCGTTCGTTCGGTCAATGAGTCACTTGGATTAAGCTGGTTCGTTCCGGAAGTCGTCCTACCGCTTGGAATTTCGTTCTATACGTTCCATGCGATGAGTTATGTCATCGACATCTATAAAGGGAAAGAAGCGGTTCAAAAAAATCCGTTCGATCTCGCCCTCTATATCGCGTTCTTCCCGCAACTCGTCGCAGGTCCGATCGTTCGCTACAATACGATCGCAAGCCAAATCGAATCTCGTCAAGAGTCGGTATCGGATTTTGCACAGGGGGTCCGTCGCTTTACGATCGGTCTATCGAAGAAGTTGATTCTTGCAAATGGATGCGGACAAGTGGCGGATGCCGTCTTTAACATGAAGGATTTGTCGATGGGACTTGCCTGGATTGGGATTATCGCTTACGCCCTGCAAATTTATTTTGATTTCTCAGGTTACAGTGATATGGCAATCGGTCTAGCGTTAATGTTTGGTTTTCATTTTCTCGAGAACTTCAATTACCCCTATATCTCAAAGTCCGTTTCAGAGTTTTGGCGTCGTTGGCACATCTCGCTCGGCTCTTGGTTCCGCGATTATGTCTATATTCCGCTAGGGGGAAATCGTGTTTCGCCATGGCGACAATACCGGAATCTTGCAATCGTCTGGATGTTGACGGGTCTTTGGCACGGTGCAAGTTGGACGTTCGTCGCATGGGGGCTTATTACGGAATCTGGATCATGCTTGAAAAAGCATTTCTCGGGAAATGGTTGGATCGTATGCCGGTCATCTCGACAGTCTGGACACTCGTTCTCGTACTTGTCGGTTGGGTCTTTTTCCGCTCGGAGACGTTTCCAGAAGCCATCACATATATTCAGGCGATGTTTACCCCTGATATGTTATGGGATGAACGGGCGAGCTATCAACTCGTTCAGAATGGTGTTTTGCTACTAGTCGCTTGTATTGCTGCGACACCGATTCCAAAACGCTTAGGTGAACAGCTTGTCGTTTCACTCGGGAAAGTTGGCATGACGATGCAGTATGGATATGCGATGTTACTGTTGTTCCTAGCGACATCAGCGCTCGTCGCTAGTACGTTTAATCCGTTCATCTATTTCCGGTTCTAAGTAAGGAGGTCTACTGATGGAACAACCGTTGAAGAACACTCACTCTATTGCGAAGAAAAAAGCATCCTTCGAACAAATCATGATGTGGCTTACGACAATCAGCTTCATTCTCATCCTACTCGGAATCGGGATCGGTACGATCGTGCGGGAGGACCGTGTCCGGTCGCAACTCGAAAATCGAACTCTCGCTCAGTCGGTTGATCCGACGGTCGAGGGGGTGGCAACAGGGAAGGATATGCTCAAACTGGAGACATATTTTACGGATCAACTGTTACTGCGCGGAACTTTCGTTGAAATACAGGCTCTATTATCAAAAGATGTGTTTCGGCAGCCATTTCGTAATGGTATTTACACGGCAAAAAACGATTATATGATTGAACCGAGTGCATCAGGAAACGTGAAGATTCCACAAGCGTTCGAACAATTCGTAAAAGAGGTCGATCGCCCGGTCTATATGGCGTTAGCACCGTCAAAAACCGTCATCGCGGAGCGGGATCAGTTAATACCGTCTTACGTCGAATCGAATGCGGACGCGCGTTATGAAGGAATGTTGACAGGTTTCAAGACAGCAGGCATGACGAATCTCTCGCTCGAAGACTTGCAACTGAAGGATTATTTCAAGACCGATCACCATTGGAATATCGATGGAGCCACGAAGGCATACCAAGCGATCACTAAAGGAATGGACTTGACGACGACCTTACCCCCGGGACATCTACGCAAGGAAGATCAGCATGACTATTATGGTTCTTTAGCAAGAAAAACAACACTCGCTTATGCACCAGCGGGTGACCGTCTTGACTATTACGCACCGGCCTTCTTTAAAGGAATCGATGTCTGTTATGAGGGGACATGCCATCGTCCTGTCATCGATGAATCGTTCGTGGAGCAGGAAGGGGACTACGTTGATCGATATGAGGTCTTCTTACGGGGGAACCATGGCATCATGTCAATGAAATCCGAAGCGAATCAAGATCGCCCGACAATCCTCGTGCTGAAAGACTCGTTCGCAAATCCGGTCCTACCGTTTCTTGCGAAAAGTGCGAATTTAGAAGTCGTCGATATTCGGTATGTACCGAAATCTTTTGATGTCTCCCAATTTGCAAAACAAAAACAGGTCGATTCGGTTCTCTTTTTGCATAATGCAAATATCGCTGGTTTGATGAAGACGTATCAAGACAAACTGTGAAGGAGTATAGCGCATGAAATCTCGCATCGATAAAAGAAAACCTTCCATCGTTTGGCGTGTCATCAGTGCAATCCTGCTCGTAATCGTTTTGCTGGTCAGTACCACGACCGGTCTGGCATTTTTAAAAATCCAACAGACAGCAAATTCAATCTTGACACCGCTCGATGGAGAAAACATACAACCTTTGGCATCGATGAAACCAGTCAATGTTTTATTAATCGGTGTGGATGAACGGAAAAATGACAAAGGACGGGCAGATGCCATCATGTTACTTTCGTTCAATCCCCAAACGAAGAAAGCGACTTCACTTTCTATTCCACGTGATATGCAAGTGACGATACCAACAGGCGAAAAAACGAAAATCAACCACACGTATGCGTACGGAGGTGTCAAAGAAACCGTTGAGACGGTCGAACAGACCTTCGATATCGCTATTCCGTATTATGCAAAAATCAATATGGATGGTTTGATCGAGCTGGTTGATGCGGTCGATGGCGTGACGGTCGATAATCCCTCAGCATTTAGTTGGAATGACCGACGGTTACAGAAAGAATACGAGAAGGGCAAGATTCATTTGACGGGTCTAGAAGCAAGTGGTTACGCACGTATGCGAAAACAAGATCCGCTTGGAGATATGGGACGACAGATTCGTCAACGGCAGGTATTAGAAGCCGTCGGAGAAAAACTCGCAGGACCAGGCATGTTGACGAAAATGGAAGATATCGCGAGTGTCATGAAGAACAATTTTTCGACAAATATCGGTTTCGATGTCGCAGCACAACTCGCTCAAGAAAATCAGGCAGGTTTCAAGCGGCTTAAATCGTTAAAACTTGATGGAGAAGGTTACATTGCAAATGATGGTATTTGGTATTTCTTTGCATCGGAAGAATCGATGCAACAGACGAAGAAAAAGCTCCATGCGATGCTTGCATCTTCTTGAAATCAACGAGGGGACGGTCCGGTGACGGGCGTCCTTTTTTTGTGAGATGAACCGTAACAAACGGTTTGGTCCAAAAGGCTTATTTTCTCCCTTCTTCATGAAATAGGCTTTGACAGGAAGTGTAAATCGATGCAGAATGAAAACGATTACATAACAAAGGGGAGGGGTACCGTATGAAACGCATGAGATTCGTTTGTATCGTTGCGCTAACGTTTGCACTAATATGTAGTGGGCTACCATTATCCGGTCAAGCACTGGAAAAAGGGAAGTCTACTTTGGTCATCATTCACTATAAGGAAGACCCAAATGCGACGAAGGATTGGAACCTGTGGTTATGGACAAATGGGCCGGATTATTTTCCGAATAAAGCGCATGCCTTTAACGGTGAAGATGCTTACGGTAAAGTTGCAGCTTATGAATTTCCGGTCGATCAGCCGGAAAAAGTCGGCTTCATCGTGCGAGATGATAACTGGAATAAGGATGGAGGATCGGAGAACGATCGGTTCATCACGAAGGATATGATCAAAAACGGCGTTGCTGAAATCTGGATCGAGTCGGGGAGCAAGGACATCTCGACGGTCAATCCGAGTAACGGAGCAGACGTCGAAAACATTGATACGAACGTCCATTACTATCGGTATGACAATGATTATGATAAATATGGTGTCTGGACTTGGCCAGAGGAGCAGGATGGCAAACGGTTCGAATTCGACCAGCAGGATGATTTCGGTGCCGTTGCGAAAGTCACGCTCGATAACCCAACGAAAGCGCGTCTTGCAGGTCTCATTCCCCATCTGGAGGGCTGGTCAGAAAAAGACGGGGCTGACCGTTTCTATTATGCAGGGGCAAAGGACATCTGGTTGATCGAAGGCGATCAAACGGTGTACTACAGCAAACCAGAGATTGATCGTACACCGAAAATCACGAGCTTTTTAGCGGATGATTTCCGGACGATGACATTAAAAACAAATACACCGATGACGGCAGAAGACTTAAAAGCATTCACGTTCGAGGGTGTGACGAATCCAGTCGTATCAGCGATCGATGCCAAAACGGCGAAAGTCGAAGTCGCTTCGGATATTGACTTGGCGAAAGTCGTCCGGGTGACGCATCCTGTTTTTGGAGAAGCCGTTCTTGAAGCGGGAAAAGTACTCCGTTCGAAAGCATTTGACCAAAAATATGCCTATGATGGCAAACTCGGCGTCGACTATCAGAAATCAAAAACGACGTTCAAGGTCTGGGCGCCGACAGCGCAAGCCGTTGAGCTCGAGTTATACCGCTTACCGAAACAACAAGCAGCTACGACAGCGGATATCACGCGTGAGATCAAGATGAAACGGATGGATCGTGGTGTGTATCAGGTGACAGTCAAGGGTGATCTTGATGGTGTTGGTTACACGTATGAAGTCAAACACGCTAAAGAATCGACGCGTGCTGTCGATCCATATGCGACAGCAGTCGCTGTCAATGGCGATCAAGGTGTCGTCGTCGACTTACGCGAGACGAATCCGAAGCGCTGGACGAATGGGAAAATGCCACTTCGTCATGCGACAGATGCGATCATCTACGAATCACATGTCCGTGATTTATCGATGTTTGATGTGACGAATTCAGGTTACGATTCTGGCATCAAACAAAAAGGGAAGTACCTTGGCGTCATCGAGCCGGGTACGCGCTTAACAAAGGATGGAAAGAAAACGAAGACGAAGACAGGTCTTGATCATTTGAAAGAGCTCGGCATCACGCATGTCCAGTTCATTCCTGTTTACGACTTCAACACGGCGTCGGTTGATGAGGCAAACCCGCTTAAGACCTACAACTGGGGTTATGATCCGAAAAACTACAATGCACCAGAAGGGTCATATGCGACGAACCCGTATGATCCAAAAGTCCGGATCACGGAAATGAAGCAGATGATTCAAGGATTACATGATAACGGGCTACGTGCCGTCATGGATGTCGTCTACAATCATATGTTTGATGCTAAAGCATCGAATCTCGACAAAATCGTACCGGGTTACTATTACCGGTATACAGAAGGCGGCGATTTGGCGAACGGAACAGGTGTCGGGAACGATACGGCTTCTGAACGTCAGATGATGCATAAACTGATCGTCGACTCGGTCTCATACTGGGCGAAAGAATACCACTGGGACGGCTTCCGCTTTGACTTGATGGGAATCCATGATGTCAAGACGATGAATGCCGTCAAACAGGCGACAAAACGAATTGATCCGTCGATTCTCGTCTTTGGGGAAGGATGGAGTCTCGGCACGCCACTTCCGGATGCAGAGAAGGCAAATCAAACGAACGCGAAGCAAATGCCGGGCATTGCGCATTTTAATGATAACCTTCGCGATGCCCTTAAAGGCAGTGTCTTCGAGGACACGGATGCTGGATTCATCAATGGCAAAGCAGGTCTTGAGACACGGATCAAACGCGGTATTGTCGGTGAGATCGCGTATAATAAAGAAATTCAAGGCTTCACACAGGAACCGGATCAAGCGATCACTTATGTCGAAGCACATGATAATCATACGTTATGGGATAAGTTGAATCTGACGAATCCGCAAGATAGTGACGCTACGAAGACAAAGATGCACCGTCTGGCTTCAAGTATCTTGCTGACGTCTCAAGGAACGACATTCATCCATGCAGGACAGGATTTCATGCGGACGAAAGGCGGCGATCATAATTCGTATAAATCACCGGATTCCGTCAACCAACTCGATTGGAAACGGAAGATGGACCGTCAGCAGGACGTCGATTATATGTCAGGATTGATTGCATTACGTAAGAAGAACCCGGTACTTCACTTAGCTACTGCAAAAGACATTCGTCGTTACGTGACGTTTGAAGCAGCACCGGCACAAGTCATCGCTTATCGACTAGATGATGCTGCGCCACAGCAGAAGGATGACCTGTACGTCATTCACAATGCGAATCGAACAGCAGTTGACATGAAGCTACCGAAAGGAAAATGGAAGCTTCTCGTCGATGGAAAACAGGCAGGAACAAAAACAATCCGCACTGTTTCAGGTACGGCACATGTTGAAGGGTTAAGTACATTCGTCTTATCGAAATAAAAAAGAGGCTGGGACATAACTAGTTGAATTTAACGAGAAGAAGGAATTGCCATCACTCAGGGATGTGCAATTCCTTCTTTT